>JAOZNO010000889.1 GCA_029933755.1 Bacteroidales bacterium
ATACGATGGGGCAGGACTTTCCCAGTAATCAATTTCAACGTACCTGTTTTCTATCGCACCTCCATGGTATTCTTCCTCTATTTCCCAATCCGATGCATCGGGCATATCCCATTCATATTCAGTAATGTTCTGGTATATTGAAGTATATGCCTCGCCACTTATTGTTTCACATGTACTTAGCTCCATATTGCCATAGCCATCATCAATTGTTATATAATTAACGGATGGTTTGCCCACCCAAAAGGTTATTCTTTTAGAAGTCTTTATGTCTTCATTAGTCCCCCCCCAGAGGACTTGTAATCTCCACTTCTATCCATGTTTCCCCAGAATAACTACTATTTGCTGTCACAGAAGTATTGTAATTACCATCACTATTTAATGTTATGCCAGTACCAACCTCCCAATCATAATCAGCATCTGATATATTTCTTGCAGAAAAGCTTCTCGTGGAGTTATTACATAATATTAATGAACTGCCACTTATATCAGTTGAAACATAATACTTTAAGCCTGTCGTACCATAAGGTTGGTCATCCCAGTCATGCTCCATCCAAGGCTTATTGCCCCATTTTGAAATAAATACACCTAATTGGCTTGTTGTTATAGCTGAATGGTCGTCAACAGAAGGCCATGATACTTTACCAGGGTACATTTCGCTGGCTACCTGAACATAACTTCCATCTGACATATAAATATCTTCATGTGTATTTGTCCCATACCCAATCCATCTGGGGCTGCTTAATACCTGACTATTTTCACTCATATACCAGGCATATGCATGGCAATTGAATCTATTTGTTGAACTATATCCATCATAGGTTTCAATTTGTTCTGCATTAGGATAAGTACTAGCCCAATAGCTATCCCAACTAGCTCTATCAGCAGAGCTAACCTCACTTGTAATATATGCTATTACAGTACTTCCTTTAGGAGTAGAAACATTGCTTTGCGTTTGTGAAAAACTAACAAAGCTAAATAAAATGAAGAATAGTATAAGATATATATTAATTGATTTTGTTTTGTATTTCTTTTTCATAATTTTTCGAATTATTCATTTGTATATATTATATTCTTTTTTGTTGCTCTTGCAATATCTCCTTCGGCTTCATCCATTACAACCCTACTTCCATCGCAATTAAACCAATGGCCATAAAGCCCTCCACTCCCCATCATCATATCCGCCCAAAACACATTTTCACCGTTATAGCTTTCCAAATAAATGGTGCCATAATAATTCCCGGTAGTATCTGTCTCAGCCAAGGTTATTATTTTTGCTAACCATGGAAGTTCGGTAGCCGGGTCTTTAACACCACAAATATTAGTGGTCTCCTTTTTGCAAGATTGTAATGCAATAAAAATTACCAAAGTGATAAAGATTATTTTTTTCATAATTTTTCTTTTTATTTTATATAATTTTCAGCCATATTTATTATTGAAGGAAAAAGGTGTGTGTTTTGCAAATTGGCGTTTTCAGAAAATAGTTTTAAATCATCTTTCGTAACACTTGTTGGAATATTACCAAATGATTCTTCTTGCTCTAAAATCCTTACAATACATAATCCAATGGTCATCTGGCTTAAACGCCCATATACTTCAGGGTCATTTTTTTCTTTAAGTTTTTTTAATAATTCTTGTACTAATTCTTTTTTCTCACTTTTACTTAACGTATTTAATAATTCTTTTTGAGAAAGAAATATCTCGAAAGCCATTATATTAAAAGCATAATCTCCTTTTTGAACAAGAGACCAGTTTTTGTTAAAACCATTCGGTTTAATCATTTTATATTCTACAAAAAGCAATTTGACAGCATCGTCTCTTATTAATAGTTCATTAAACCCTTCAAAGTTTTCTTTTAATTTATTAATTCCTCCCTGCAGAAAATTGAAGGCCATAACGTCACGTAGTAAGGGATAATTTAAACATGCCTCAATTAAGTCCGTTGTTTTCATTTGTGCCAAAATATCCTCAGGAATTTGACATGCATCAACTTTTTGTTTATTATTTTTTAGTTTTTTCCACTCCTCACTCCCCGGTTTAATCGGGTAATCCCAGGTAACTTTTTCCTGTGCAAACGTAATTATTGGAATGGCAATTAAAAGTAAAAGAATAATTTTTCTCATAATACTTAGTTTTAAAATTTTTGGTTTCATAATTTAAAGTTTTAAAAGATTACATTTAATAAACAGAGTCGCACCCCTACTTTACTACCTCACAATTAACTTCCCTGTTAATATCTCTTCCTTATATTTTACCTTTACAA
>JAOZNO010000890.1 GCA_029933755.1 Bacteroidales bacterium
TAAATTTTTCAGCGAGTTTCATTCCAAGAATTGCATGTGGTAATTCCGGCTCATCATCAGGCACTTTTCCAATATCGTGAAGCAAACCGGCACGTTTAGCAATACGCGGATTCAATCCAAGCTCAGCAGCCATAATTGCGCATAAATTTGCAACTTCTCTTGAGTGTTGCAGTAAATTTTGTCCATATGAAGAACGATACTTCATTTTACCAACCATTCTGGTAAGTTCAGGGTGTAAACCATGTATTCCTAAATCAATACATGTTCTTTTACCTACTTCAATTATTTCTTCGTTAATTTGCTTTTTTGTCTTATTTACAATTTCTTCAATTCTTGCCGGATGAATTCTTCCATCAGTTACCAACTGGTGAAGTGATAATCTGGCTATTTCACGACGAACAGGGTCAAATGCAGAAAGAACAATTGCTTCCGGTGTGTCATCAACAATTATTTCAACACCTGTGGCTGCTTCAAGTGCCCTAATGTTTCTACCTTCCCGACCAATAATCCGTCCTTTAATTTCGTCACTTTCAATGTGGAATACCGTAACTGCATTTTCAATAGCTGTTTCAGTGCCTAAGCGCTGAATAGATTGAACAACAATACGTTTGGCTTCTTTGGATGCTGTCATTTTTGCTTCATCCATAATGTCATTAATATATGACATTGCCTCAGTTTTTGCTTCGTCACGAAGTGATTCAATAAGCTGTTGTTTTGCATCGTGCGCAGAAATACCCGCCATTGATTCAAGTTGTTCAACTTGCTGCTTGTGCATTTTTTCAAGTTCCTGACTTTTATTTTCAATGATTTCAACCTGATGGTTAAGGTTTTGTTTTATGCTGTCAACCTCTTTTCGTGATATTTCCTGCTCCTTTTGTTTTTTCTGAAACTCTTCACGTCTTTGATGAAAACTATTTTCTTTTTGTTTTAATTTATTCTCTGAGGAGTTAATTCTTGTATTTCTTTCAGAAATATGTTTTTCGTGTTCTGTTTTTAAATGTAAAAATTTTTCTTTTGCTTGTAAAACTTTTTCTTTTTTAATTACCTGAGCCTCGTATTCAGCTTCCTCGATAATTTTTTGTGCTTTTTTTCCAGCAAATTTAAGTTTTAGCACAAATGATATTAGTGTTCCAACAATAAAGGCGGAAACACCAACAATGCCTATATAAATGTATTCCATGAAATATATATTAAAATTAAATAAAAAAAACCCGCATTAATTTCTTTTGATTTAGAAAACCCCAGTCTTACATGGGTGGAGTGGCCATTCTATTTCAAACTTCCCTTGTTTCCAAATAAATGGAATATACCTAAGTATTAGGGCCCGTTTTACGTAGTTTGAACTTTACTCCAAAATTTAAGTGTGTTGAGCTTTCAAATGCATAAAGAAACAATGCGGGCATATCTTTTGTTCCCAAAAATATCAACTATATATAAGAACTTTTACTCTTTATTCTGAAGAAATTGCTCCAATTCTGTATTAATTATATCAATTTTTTCAATAATTGGAGATTCGTCTAATTTTTCTTCACATTCTAAATATTTTGTAGCAAACTGCAAAGAAACCATCGCCATAAAATCTTGTACATCTTTATTTGTATATTTTTTTTCTTTGTACTGAAGAATTTTATCGTTTATTAACTTTGCTGCTTTTCTTAATCTTTCTTCTTCATTTCTATCAACTTTTAAAGGATAGTATCTTTCAGCAATATATAATTTGATTGAAAGTTTATCGTCCATTTATTCCACTAAGTTAATACTTATTTATTTAAAAGTGATATACACTTGTCAATTTCCCGCACTAATCTGTTTATTTTAATTTTTGCATCATGTGCATCGCCACTTGATGCTGCTATTGTTTTAGCCATTTTTAATGACTCGTAATTATTAATTATATTTTCGTTTTCGTTTTCTTTAATATTTAACTGCTTTGTTAAAGTAAGTAATTTGTCTTTTAATTCAGTATTTTCTTTTATTATGTTGTTGTATTGCCCCTTAAGTTCTATTATATTATCATTTAAGGTAGATATTACTTCTTCAAGCTCTATTGTCATAATGCAAATTTCAATTACAAAGTTAATCATTGTATTGAAAATTTCCCAAATATTCTTTGAATTATTTTCAAAATATTTGAAATAAAGCAAATATTTTTCATTATTTGCTTGTAAAACTCCGAAAATCTATGTTAACTCTAATGCCCTAAGCTGAATAATTCCCCGCTAAGGCGGGGCAGGCTATGCGTTTTTTCTTTATCGGA
>JAOZNO010000891.1 GCA_029933755.1 Bacteroidales bacterium
ATTAAATGAACGTGCAACCCCTGATAATTCAGGATAAAAATGATCGTCATGACGTAGACCTACAACTTCCTGAATAATTACCGCCATTTTTTCATCTTCAATCTTGTGCTTTGTTGCTTTAATATAATCTTTAGCTGCCCTGAAATAAGTGGATGCATACACAAATTTTATGGCTTCCACCATTTTTTTAAAACGTGATTCGATATCATGCTGGTTATTAGGTGTCATTTTTGAAGCATAAACCCCGGCAAAAGGCTCATGTTTCGCATCTTCCAATAAACTTGATGAGCGTACTGCCAAAGGGCTTTTCACTTCGGTAATTAATGCCCGTAAATCTCCAAGTACGGCAAAAGGCAAACTCGCTTCCTGAAAAGCATGAGCAATACGGTCATCAGGCAAATCAGAATAGGCTACTTCAAACAAATCATTCTGCTTCATAAATGCATCAAAAATATTTGTTCTTATAACTGTTAATCTGGGAATATTTACTTCAATTTGTGGAAACTCATCTAAACTAATTTCAGATTTTAAAATATCATTTATGGAAACGAGCCCATGTGCTTTCCCACCAATTTCACCTGTACCAATAAATGTTATTCGTTCTTCAGACTTAAAAAACTTCCGGTTAAATTCTGTAATGTTATTTATCATATTATTCAATAGTAATTAGTTTGCCTATAACATTTAACAACTTTGCTTTCGCACTTTGGCTTCGCCGAGCTAAAGGTTCAGTGCTTTTGTAACTTCCTAAACTCCAACCCAGTGCGCTGTACTGGGCTATTGCTTTCCGCACCGTTGGCGCTATTAGCTGACTTTACAGACATGCAATTAGCCAATTTGCATTATTCATTATTCATTATTCAATCCTAAACCCATCCTCTATCATGACAAGCTTGTGCAACTTTATCCACAGAAATTACGTAAGTGGCATCACGCATATACAGTTTATTTTTTCGGGCAAAATCACTAACACTTATGTAAGCAGTAGTCATTTTCTGATCAAGCTTTCCAAGCACTTCATCCTTTGTCCAAAAATAGTTCATATTGCTTTGTACCTGTTCAAAATAGCTACATGTAACCCCACCGGCATTCGCTAAAAAATCAGGAATATTGTAAATGTTTTTTTCTTTAATTATTATATCAGCATCAGGTGTTGTTGGCCCATTTGCCCCTTCAGCAATTATTTTTACTTGCTTATTTATTTTTCCGGCATTTTCACCCGTAATTTGATTTTCAAGAGCAGCGGGCACTAAAATATCAACTTCCTGCTCTAACCATGCTTCGCCTGGCAGCATTTCATATCCAAACTCCTGGGCCTTCCATTTATTAATCCCTCCAAAAGAATCGGTAACGGATTGCAGTTCTTTCAAATCAACACCCTCTTTACGCCTAAACGAATAGCTTTTTTGATCTTTTTGACCCCATGATGAAACACAAATTACTTTCCCTCCCATTTGCTGATAAAGCTCTATAGCATACTGTGCAACATTTCCAAAACCTTGAAAACTAGCTGTGGTATTTTCCGGATTAATATTCATTTCTTTTAAAGCTTCACGTACCGTAATCATAACACCATAGCCTGTTGCTTCGGTACGCCCCAGCGAACCACCCATCCCAACTGGTTTTCCGGTAATAAAGCCTGGCATTTTCTGTCCGGTAATCATTTCAAATTCATCAAGCATCCAAAGCATGTGTTGCGGATTCGTCATTACATCCGGTGCCGGAATATCTGAGTTGGGACCAACATTTTTTACAATTTGACGCACCCAGCCTCTGCAAATTCGTTCTTGTTCAGGCGAACTTAAATTATGCGGATCGCAAATAACACCACCTTTAGCACCACCTAAGGGAATATCGGCAACCGCGGTTTTCCACGTCATCCACATAGACAAAGCACGAACCGTATCAATAGTTTCCTGCGGGTGAAAACGGATTCCGCCTTTTGCCGGGCCTCTTGCATCATTATGCTGTACTCTAAAACCTTGAAATACCTTGTGACTTCCATCATCCATTCTAATAGGAATACTAAAATGAAACTCTCGAAGTGGGTTACGTAGTAAATCTTTTGTTGCCTGATCTAACTGGAGTAAATCTGCAGCTTTATCAAACTGAGATTGTGCCATTTTAAAGGGATTAAAGCTATTATCTGACATATCGATTTTATATTAAATTCAACATGGTTTAAAGATAATATTTTTATTTAGATTCTATATAAATAATGCTTATGTTATTAAGCTAGTTGAAAACACAATTAAT
>JAOZNO010000118.1 GCA_029933755.1 Bacteroidales bacterium
TGTGAAATTATCGAATTTCTTAGTTAAATCATTTATTTCGTTACAACTTTATCTATAATATTACGTTACTAATGGTTCGACACACAAATAAATATTATGAAAAAAATAGGCTTATTATCACTGGCAATCATTATGTTCAGTACAGTTTTTGCGAAAATAACATTTAAATCGGGTAGTACTCAGTTAGATAATGATTTGAATACAATTAATACTTCAGCAAAATTAGATTTTGGAAAATTTAAAACCAATATTCGCCTTTCGTATAACACATCTGAAAATAAGATTAATTATATGTCAACTACTATAAAAATGCAACCAGCAGATATTTATATGGCATTTGAAATTTCAAGAATTAGTAAAAGGCCAATTGATGATGTGATTGTAGTTTACAAAAATAATAAAAGCAAAGGTTGGGGCTATATGGCAAAGCAGCTTGGAATTAAGCCCGGATCGGCTGAATTTCATGCATTAAAAGGAGATGCCAGTGGTAAGGCAAAAAAGAATAAGGGAAAAGGAAATGGCAAAGGAAACAGTAAGAATAAAGGGAAAGGCAAAAATAAATAAAACGAATAGATGACTGAGAAAAAATTCAGATTAAAACTGGAAGAAATAAAAGAGCTTACGCCTTTAACTGGCTATAGTTATGTATCGGATAAAATTACTGTTGATGGTATGAAAGTGGGTTTTATGTACCGAGAAAAACCCTTTGAGAAAGAGGATAGCGGTTGGCGCTTTCTTTCAGGTACTGAAACGGAAGAATATTTAGATGATACAAACAATAGTATGATGTTTGATATAAACACTGTGGCTAATTACGATCAGGCTATTATTCCTTACCTTAAATCAAGGATTGGTAGTGAACTGGAAAGGGTAGAGAGAAGTGATGAGTTTAGGGAGATTTAAATGGTTATTTTATTTTGTTTAAATCAATTTCAAATAGTTCAGCAATTAATTCAAACACTTTTGAGCAAGGATTTTGATTTGCATAATTCTTTTGTCCCATATAACTTTCGCAAAGTTTTTGAGAATTTATAATTGCTTGTTCTTGGTTCCCATATTCTTTTAATAACGAATACATTTCTTTGTTGTTTTTCAGGTATTTGAAAGTGGTATCCATTTTTTCTGATAATGCTTTTTCTATTTTATTTTTGTATTGGGTCCTTGACATTGCAGTATTATAGAAGTGAAAATGAAGCAAATACCACAATTCAAATGCTTCGTTTGTCCAAGCACATTTAATTTTAGGTTTTGAATTTTCAGCAATATTTATTGCATCGTTAAAATTTTGGGCAGGAAAACTGTCACGGTCGAAAACAGCCCAAACTTGGTCTAATTTTCTTAAATTGTTCTTTTCATATTCTTTTCTAAACCGTTTAGCATCTTTAATGATACTTTTTGTATTTTTTCCTAAACCTTTAATATCAACAATTTCTATTTTGCCTTTGTGCAAATCTTCTTTTAGTGCTTTAAAATAGTTAGGCTCAGTTTTTTCACCTTCGCAAACAATCAAAAAATACTTACGTTTTGGTTTTGTAGCTTCTTTTCGCTTTTCTTCCTTTCTTCTGTATCTTTTTGATATTGCGTTATCAATTTTAATTGTCCGAGCCATTGTCCAAAATATTTTTAAGATTACCAATGTATGGGATTGCACCGTATCGTCCGGAAATATAGTCTTTTTCAAAAGACCGATCTTTTCTTACTTTATCTTTATATTCTACAAGAGAGTATAAATCAGATGCTTCGTATTTATCTTTTTCGATAAAATATATTTGATCCCTGCGAAATTCTCCGTATTTTAATAAATTTGTATCATGGGTAGCAAATATTAATTGTGCATTGTTTTTATTATATTCTTGGTTGTTAAATAATTTAATGATGGCAACAGTCATTAAAGGGTGTAATTTTGCATCTAGCTCATCAATCACTAAAATTCTACCATTACTTAAAGTGTCAAAAATTGGCCCTGAAATATCTACTAATTTATTTGTCCCTGATGATTCCTGATAAATTAAAGAAAAACTTTTAGACTCTATAAATTCACCATCAGGTGTGAATTTTTTATGTAAAGTTTGAATATTTTTAGATTTTACACCATCTAAATCATCATTTACCGAAATATCTACAAACCCTAAATCCATTTGATTATAAAAATTGAGAAGTTTATTCTTTTCTGTCTCTTTCTCAAGCATTGATAGGGTAAAATGTGTATATTTTTCATGTTCCAAGCCAGAAATTGTTCGTAAATCTGAAAACCATTTCATTATTTTTTGTGATATTTCACCGTTATCACTATCAACCTTTGATAAAAACAAGGCATTATCCCTGGTTTTCTTTTCAACACCTATTCCTTCTTCAAATATTGGACTTAATCCAATGCCATCATTTTCTCTTATAAACAAATATTCTTCCTTTAACTTTTTTCGTTGAAAAAGCCATTCAGCTTTCACGGATTTTTTATCTGCCTCAAAACCATAACGATACCTTATACCATCAATCAAGAACAAAATCTCAAAAAAACTTGGCTCATTTTCTGTTTCAGTATTAAGTAAAAAAGGGGTTACATCAATTTCTGATGTAGATGATTTGATAGAAGAATATATTATAATATAGCGCATTATGGATAAAGCCTTGATAAAATTAGATTTCCCGCTTGAATTCGCACCATATAGCACGGCACTTCTTAATATTTTATACTTGCCTTTTTTAATAATATTCTCTTTATAATCACTTATAGATGCTGCTTCAAGGCTTAAAGTCTTTTTTTCTTTAAAAGATAGGAAGTTGGCAACTGAAAATTCTAATAACATTGTTTTTGCTTAAAATTTGTAAAATATTCACAAATATAACACATTTTGAGAAATTTTCTCAAATTATGCTATATTAATTCGATGTACTTTTCCTTGTTCCAATATTCCCAACTAATATGACTAACATTATAGTATTTGTTATTAAATTATTTCTCACCGAAAAACACCTCATAAACTTCTTTTATATCCGTATCATCAGGTTTTAGCTCCAGAGCATTTTTAAGTGCCTCTTTTGCTTTTTGTTTATCATCGGCCATCAAGGTAATAATACCAAATAGGACATAGCTCAGGTAGTGATTTTTATCTAACTCATAGGCTTTATTTATAAAGCTGTTTGATTCTAAAAGTTTGTTATCTAATAACTCTAAACCGGCCAGACCTAAATAAGCATCTTTTGTTTTTAAATTTAGCTGTAGAGCCAATTCATAATTTGTTTTGGCATCTGTTTTTTTATCCATATTCAGAAAAACATTGCCTTTTAAAACATAATCTTTTGGGTTTGATAAGTTTAATTTTTTATCTTCTTCAATTTTTTTATCAATAACGTTAAGTGCTTTAATTGTATCACCGTTCAGGAAATAATGTGTTGAAAAAAGTATGTAATAGTCTTGTGATAGTTTATCTTTTGGCCAAAGGTTCATAGCCAATTTAAAATTATCAATGGCTTTTGTTAAATTTTTTTGCATGATGTAGCTAAAACCAAGTGCTTTGTACAGAATATATTTATTTTTAAATTTTTCAGAACTTATTGCCTTATTAAAAAACTTCTGTAATTTTTTTAGTTCACTATAATCACTTTTGCTTACTTCCATTTCCTTCATATCATCTGTTATCATTGCGTATTTCGCAAATATAGCAAGCAACTTGCTCAGATTATATAAAACAGGAAAACGTGGATCGTTTTTATAATCTATGGATGCAGTTTTAAGCAAAGCTAAGTCGAAAATATCTTCTATTTTCTTATTTTTAATGTCTTTTGAGTCAATATCTTCTTTAAATTTATCTAAAACCACCATGGTTACATACCAAATGTATGAATTAATATGTTTAGGGTCGCGTTTAAGATTTTGGTCAATAACTGTTTTTGCACTTTGTGAGTCATCTGTAAAAATATAAAACATTGGCAAAATATTGTATGCCGCAGTATCCTGAGGGTTTAATTCATAAGCTTGTTTGTAATAGGCAAATGCATATTGATTGTTATTCATATTCATATATAAACTACCCATATCTGCAAGATATTTTGAATTAAGACTATCTTTTTGAATTTGAGCAGTTATAAGTTTGTATGCATTGGTGTAATATTCAAAAGCATTATTTTCCATACCAAATTGAGCGTATAGTTTGCCAATTTCATAGAAAGTGTTCCAATCATCATAATTACCCTTTAATTCTTCCAAAAGTTTTATGGTATCTTTTAGCTGGTGTATTTCAATGTTTAAATCTGGTATTTCATTTTTTAGTTCTTCCGTACCAAATGAAAAGGTCATATTCGTGTGCGGTTCTAAAAACTTAACTGCCATTTTTTTAAGGTAGCTAATGCTTGTATCACGTGGACTAATTTGTGAATAAGATTCAGAAGAGTTCTGAATATTAAGAAACAGTAATAAAAGGAATGCTAAATTTTTAGTATTTCTCATTTTCTTTGATTTTTAGTTTAAAACTAAAAGTAATAAAAAAATCCCAAATCAAAGTATTAAGTTTGATTTGGGATTTAATCTTTTTTGTTCCACAGGGTGAGGAATACAACCCAAGAGATTTTTTTACTTTACTCAAGCAGAGCTTATTTTTTTATTACTTTTACCGGATAGGATGCCATTATTTTAGCAAGAACCTTTGGGATATTATTATCACGTTTACTACGATCTTCCTTAATTGTTCCTGCACCAATTCCCTGCCAGATTAATTTTTTGGTATCATTATCAAAAATATCAATAATTAATGTACCAACAGTATATTGTTCTGTACTATAAGTTGTATACCCAGTTCCCATACCATAGCCTCCGCCAAAACCATAATAGCCAAAACCTCCATAATATCCATATCCACCCATGTTATAGTGGTTTGTATAAGCAGTAGTTTGCTCTTTTTCATTAAGTAGCAAAAAGGTGCTAACACTGATATCACTACCTGATTCAGCCTTCTCGTATCCACGGGCAAGCATTTGGGCATGTACTGAATTTAGGATTCTTTTTTGGTCAAACTCATTAATTAATTCTGATTGATCACGATCCCATGGTAATACATTGTATGTTTTATGTTTGTTGAAATCAACAGTAGGGTCAAGGTCACTGGTTACTTTCATTGCTTCGCAAGATGCTAAAACAGTAATGATTGTTAAAGATAGAATAATAATTTTTTTCATTTTTATAGTTTTATATTTTGGGCAAATATATTAATTATTATGTAATCTGAAAAGGAATGAGTTAAATAGGGTTTATCAGCAGAATTTTTAAATATAGTTTTCAAGCATTAGCATAAGTTCGTCTGCATTTATTGGTTTTTGAATAAATTCATTACAACCTATGGCTTTACATTGCTTTTCATATTCTTGTTGTAGGTATGCAGATTGTGCAATTATAGGAATATCTTTTTTTGCTTTAATTTTTGTTGCAGTTTCTAAACCATTTAATTGAGGGAGTTGAATATCCATTAATACTAAATTGATTTTTGAGTTTGAATTGAATTTTTCAATAGCTTCAATTCCATTTGATGCTGTTATTATTTTTATTCCGCTTGGTTTTAATATTTCTTTAATTAAAAGAATTGATTCTATAACATCATCAACAATTAAAATGGTTTTCTTTTTCCACTTTAATTTTCTTTTTGATGTTTTCTTTTTCTTTTTTTTCTTTTTAATTATTTCTAAAGGGATTGTAAAATAAAAATTTGCACCCTTGCCTTCTTCACTTTCTACCCACAGTTTTCCTTTCAGAAGATCGATTAGACCTTTTACAATCGATAAGCCTAGTCCATTACCTCCAAATTGTCTGGTATCTGAATCATCTACCTGCCTGAATTTTTGAAAAATAATCTTTTGTTTCTCCTCAGAGATCCCGATTCCATCATCTTTTGTGAAGAATATAATTTCATTATTATCATTAAGTTCATATCCAAAGGATATTTTACCTTTTGAAGTAAATTTTATTGCATTACGAATTAATTTTGTAAGTATTTGATTTAATTTGGATTTGTCAGTTTCTATTTTTTCAATTTCAACTTTTTCACTTACTTCTATTTTTAGTTCTATTTCTTTTTCTTCAAAAAGTTCTAATTCTTTAGTGAAATTTATTTGTAGCTCTTTTAAAAGATGGTCGATTATAAATACTGAAGCATATATTTTTATCTGGTTTACATGTAGTTTGGATACGAATAACACATCATCAATAATATTTAGCAATTGTTTACCATTTGTTTGGATTATATCCAGGTATTTTGCTGACTCATTACTTTTTATATCATAATCGCTTATTAAGCTTGAGAAACCCATTATTGCATTCAGTGGAGTTCTAATTTCGTGTGACATATTGGCAAGAAAAGATGATTTAAGAAGGTCTGCTTCTTCTGCTTTTTCTTTTGCTAATTTGAGTTTTTCTTCAACTGCTTTTTTTTCAGTAATATCTTCCTTTATTGCCATAAAATTGGAAATTTCACCTTTTTCATTTTTTAAGCTTGAAATCATGATACTTTCCCAAAATAATGTACCGTTTTTCTTTTTATTCAAAAATTCACCAGTCCAGTAATTACCAGAATTAATTGTATCCCATAACTCACTATAAAATTTATCAGTATGAAAATCTGATTTTAATATTGCGGAAGTTCTACCTCGCACTTCATCTAATGTATATCCAGTAGATTTTATAAATTGTTTATTTACAAAGCTTATTTCACCTTTGGCATTGGTAACCACTACACTTGCAGGAGAATTGTTGACGCCCTCTGATAAAATCCTTAATTGTAGCTCTTTCTCTTTCTGGATTGTATAGTCTTCAATAATAACAAGGGCGTTTTCAAAATTATCTTTTTCTGCTGGAAAAATTTGTCCTTTCACATATGTACTTTTTCCCCATACTGATGTGTAATTATATATTTTGCAAAAAGATTCTCCAGTTTTGAAGCATGTGTTTAAATCTTTTAATAATTCTGTTCCCTTTAATGTTGATAGTTCAAATAAATTAAACTTAATACTTTTTTTAGCAGAAGGAGAACCTAGAATCTTTACCATGGATTGATTAATGCTTTCAATGTATCCATTATTATGTACTGTAAAAATTCCTAAAGGTATATTATTGAATAGGTTTCGGTATTTGAATTCACTGGATTTTACTTTATTTAAGCTTTCCTGTATATCATCACGAGCTTTTATCCGTGAACTAATATCCCTAAAGCTGGAATAATAATTTCCGTCAGGAAGCTTTTTTGATTTCATCTCTATCGGAATACATTTTCCATTTTTTGTGCTTATTTGGCGTTCTAATAAAATAATCTCATTACTTTCAATTTCATTTATATTAAATGGTTTATTTTCTAATTCTTCTTTAGGGAAAAGCTTAGATAATGATTTAGTCAATAGCTCAGCTTTGCTATATCCTGAAAGCTCAGAAGCTTTTTTATTTGCTTCAATAATTTTAAGTTTGTTATTTACAATAAGTATCGCATCTGGTGCTTCATCTAAAATTATTTGATAATCTAAATTTATGCCCACAGTAAAATAGCTTAGTTTGTACTAAAATTACCATTTATTTTACAATTTTCAAAAGGATTAAAGAACAAAATTTAGAATATGGTGTATTTGTCGTAATTTATGACTCCAGCTCTATTCGTATTTTGTTTCTTGTTGTAAGTTAATTATTGTGGCCTTGGTTAAGATGTAATATTGAATATTTTAAGCTTATCAATTTTACATGTATGCTGTTTTGATAAGATGGAATGTCGGAATAATGGAAAGAGCTAGTACCGTTTTTCCAATATTCCCACGTTCAATATCTCTTTTATTCTTCAAATAATTATTAAAATGACAGTATTTATGCATGTAGTATCCTTAGAGTTTATCCATATAGTGTGCTTTTCCCGGAAACTTACCAAGTCTTAAAGACTTTGCAAGTTAAGTACTAACTTAGTAAGTTTTTTGAACTTGCGAAGTTTTTCTAAAATGCCGACTTTATAGACATGCTCTACTTAGTGTGTGTCCATAAAGTCAGCTTTTTTTCAATAGTAAACGTTTTTCCCTTTTATTAAAAGTATGCAGTTCTCAGTATGCAGATGGTAACTTGTTGCAATTCAGTTTTTTAACAGCGTACTGAAAACTGTGTACTGTTTGATAAATTAACATAAAACTAATTAAAATAAACATCGGTGACATTATAGACGAACTCTACTTAGTCATTCATATCAATTCCCTCTGCATCATCACCGTTCCTTTCTTTATTTCTTTTTTCCTTATAGTTATTAATACGATAAGTTAATGATAGTGTAAGAACCTGACCTTCTCTTGAAAACTCTGAGTAAGTGTAAAAATCATTAGATTCACTAGTGAAAGAATGTCCCATAGTGTTAAAAACATCTCTAAGTTGAGCAGTTATGCTAAATTTTTTCTTTAAAAGATCTTGCCTTACCGCAATATTTGCAAAATAAAAAGATTCCCTTGATCCTTGAGCCGTAACTGATGGGCCAGTGTAAAAGCTGGTTAGCTGAATCCTTGTATTTGATTTGAAAGAAAAAGTATTATTCAATCGTAAATTCCAGTTAAATGATTCAGTAGATATATCTTCACTATCAATTTCACCAATAATTGAATAATAATACGCAGAGCCACTACCATTTAATTTCCACCATTTATTTAATTGAAGGTTTGCTGATAACTCTAGTCCCAAAGAATTGTCATAGTTTAAATTTGCATAAGTTCTGTATATTACATTGTCTTCTCCAAGTATGTTTACTCTGCTGATTATGTTATTCGTTCTTCTGTAAAATGCTTCTGCCGCTATAAATGATTTTTTAAAAC
>JAOZNO010000119.1 GCA_029933755.1 Bacteroidales bacterium
AGGTATCAAAATATTCTTTAGTGAACAAAACAGAATTGTCAATAAAAACGACTCTAAGTTTTAAGAAAAAGCTTGAAAAATTTTGTCTAAATTCAATTACATCATAACTTTGTACAAGCGGATTATTTTCAAGCCACTTTAAAATTTCCAAGTCGGACATCTTCAATCGTTTTTGTTATATTTTGATGAAAATTCGTGTATGCTTTCCAATCAATATAGTCATCCCACTTTTCAAAAAGTTCTTCAGAACTATCATTAATTTCCTTTTCAAACTTAGTGAAGGTTATTTTATATTTTTTTTCAAAAAACAATAATTTGTCATAAAAATACTTTTGCTCCGATAAGTAAGAAAGTAACATCCACTCTGCAACTTTATTCTTGTTTATTGTCAACATTTTAATATAATTTATGTATTATATACAAATATAATAAATTTTAGCTATTTATGTTTCTTATGCGTATCAATACCGTGAAGCATAAATATTAGGTGTTCCAAAGTTTTTAGTATTTCACCCATGTACTCACGAACTGCTTTTACGCTGCCAGGCAAACTATAAACCTGACTTTCGCCCATAACACCTGCGACACCTCGACTCAACAATGCATTAGGGATTTTTTGGCCAAATTTCAAACGAATATTTTCCATAATACCGGGAATTTCTTTATCCAGTACCTTTTTCATTACCTCAGGTGTAAAATCCCGTGGACCAATACCTGTTCCGCCTGTTGTAAAAACAATATCCATTTTATCCTCTTTTGCTTTCAGCAAATTCTTTCCTAATAATGAAGCATCATCAGGTATTATTAAAGAATCAATGGTAAACGCCCATACTTTTTCTTTAAAGTAAGTATCTAGTGATTGTACAATTTCAGGGCCACTTAAATCAGCATATTCACCACGGCTTGCACGGTCGCTTAAAGTGATTACTTTAATTTTTAGTTCCCTATTTCCTTTAAATTCTTCTTTTGTCATTTTATTACAATTATTAATGGCTCTGTTTTAAATATTCTGAGATACCGATAATTATCTTCTATGTTTTAATTTACAGGCATCGCCTACGGCAAGCCTTTGGCGACCGTAAGTAATTAGTCATTAAGTTATTGGTAATTAAAATAGATATTAATTACTATAGATTACTAATGGCCAGTATCTAATTACTTGCCAGACATATGCATTGTAGATATTAAAAACATCCTAGACCCGCTTTCCAAAGTACAAAGTACGGCGGACAGGCAATCTAAATTTGAGCGTTATTAAACAAGCTAAACTTACCAAGTCTTAAAGACTTTGCAAGTTTCATTTATAATTCTTTTTTCATTAATCATTATACAATAATCAATATTTATTTTCTTAAGTGGTACATCACTGATTTATCAAAAGGTGCCCAAAGAGCATTTTTCACTCCTGCCTGTTTTAAACCAGTATTCACCCAATTATTACAAGTGTTAAATATGCTATAGGTTCCATTAGCAAGATAGAACTTTTCTTTAAAACTGTATTTGTTACTTGGGCTTACTTTGACAATTTGATTTTTGCCATTCTGTTTAAAAGATTGAGCTACATAATTACATATTTTCAGAAATTGTTTATCATTAAGTATAATTTTAATAACTCTTTCACTTTCCTTTGGTTTTGAATTATAGCTATATACTTGCATGATTGTTTGAGTAGGTAAGAAAGCGGCTTTAAAAGCTGTTGATATTTTCAAATCATCCCAGCTTGGTGTATTCAAATAAAACTCTTTATCACCCCACCCAAAAGCAAAATATTCATAATTTTCCTTAATTTCCAAAAAATCATTCCATTTAATAGCATTGGTTTTTGCAGGTAAAATGATGTTTGTATGAACGCCATTAGTGCTTATAAATATTTCAGTACCACCGTCTGATTCAATAAATTCTGAATTTACCGGGATTATGGCAAGCAAAACTGCAAAAAAAAGATATAAGAGGACTCCAATAACAAGATATACTATGCTTCTGTATATAATTTTAAAAACTTCCTTTATCTTTTTCATTTTATTAAGGACACAGGTACATAGTATCTCAAAATTATGATTATATATCTGTTTTAGTTTTTTCAACTAATCTCGTATCATCAATAATCATATTTTTATCAACGGCCTTGCACATGTCATAAATAGTTAATAAAGCAACTGAAACACCTGTTAATGCTTCCATTTCCACACCTGTTTGTCCAATACATTTGGTTTCTGAAAATATTTTCACACCGGTTTCATCCAGTTCGGCTTTTACTTTTACTTTGGTTAATTGCAAAGGATGACATAAAGGAATTAGTTCACTTGTTTTTTTTGCACCCTGTATCCCAGCAATTTCAGCAATGGTCAACACATCGCCTTTTTTCATGCTGTTTTCATTAATCAGACTAATCGTATCAGCATGTAAGGTAATATGACCTTCTGCTTTGGCAACTCTTAATTGCTGTGGTTTATGCCCAACATCCACCATGCGGGCTTTGCCTTGTTCATCAATATGTGTTAGTTTTTCCATTACTTTATTATATTCTTTTGTTTTAAAACCAGAGACTCACCCCCTAGACACTAATACAAACAGCTCAGAGAGCTGTTCTACTACCCGCCAACATTACTAAATTTAGCAACAAAGCTTTTAGTTCCGGCTTTTGGTTTATTACCTACGGCCAATGAAATTGCTTTTTCAGCACCTAGTTTGCGTACATCGTACTCTAAATCACTAAAAAGACAAGGACGAATTTTTCCATTACTGGTTAAACGCAAACGGTTACAAATTTTACATTCGCCACCATCGCCACCCTGTACACGCCAAAACTGTCCGGTTTCTAAATCCATTTCACGAATAAAACGAACTTGAAGGTCATTTTCCTCACAAAATTTAGCTACATCTTGTGCATCTGGTTCCATTTTCGATTTCTGAATTACACAGTTAATCTTAACCGGATTTAAACCTGCTTTTTTTGCAGCATTTATCCCTCCAAATACCTGATTAATATCACCCAAACGGGTAACTTCTTTGTACTTTTCAGGATCCATTGTATCTAAACTAATATTCACCCTATGCAAACCTGCATCAGCTAATTGTTGTGCATATTTTGTCAGATATATTCCGTTGGTAGTCATTCCTAAATCCTTCACCCCATCAAGTGATGCAATCATTCTAACCAACTCTACAACATTTTTCCGCACCAAAGGTTCACCACCGGTAATTCTAATTTTATCCACACCCATTGAGACAGCCACTTTGGCTACTTCGTAAATTTCATCAAAACTCAAAATCTCTTTATGAGGAATAAGTTTAATTCCTTCAGCAGGCATACAATATACACAACGCAGATTACAACGATCAGTAATCGAAATGCGCATATAATTAATTCTTCTATTATATTTGTCTAACATTTATCAATTCTCCTTCTTTAAGTTCTGTAACACCAATTGGCACAGCCATTATTCCATCAGCCGGACCTAAACCATTAATATGTGCTGAGCCATGATACTCTACCGGGACAACTGTCCCTTCCTGTGTAAATATTGCAGGAACCCATGATAAACGTTCAGCCTTTCTTCTTCTATAATCCTTACCGAGGGGTAACTTAAAATTAAAAGGCTTATATTTTTGTCCCATCAATAGATAAAGCAAAGGTTTTGTTAATAATTCAAACTGCACGAAGGATGAAACAGGGTTTCCTGGCAGGCCAAAGCAAAATTTGTCTCCTCGTTTTCCAAAAACTGTAGGTTTACCAGGCTGAACAGCAATACTTTCAAACAGTAGCTCAAACTTAAGACTTTTTAATATTTCTGGCACTAAGTCAAAATCACCCATTGACACTCCTCCGGTAAGAAGAACTACATCATTTTCCTCATAAGCCTTTTGAATTAGATCCATGGTTACATTTTCTGTATCACGGGCTATTCCAAAATAATTTGCTTCAATTCCCATTGCTTTTAATTGTGCAACTATCTGAGCACCATTACTATTTCTTATTTGTGAAATATTCGGTTTTATATGTGGTTCAACAATCTCATCACCTGTAGGAATAACCGCAACTTTCGGCTTCCGGTAAACCAAAGGTTCAATAGAACCCACTGATGCCATAGTTGCAATATGTTGGGCTTTAATCAATGTTCCTTTTTCAAGTACGACATTCCCGGTTTCTATATCTTCGCCCAAATAACAAATATTAACATTGGGCTTATTCTCAGATTCTACTTCACAAACATTTATTTCGGGTATTATTTTAGTATATCTTATTTTATTGTTTCCAGTTTCCTCGGTATGCTCAACCATTATAACGCAATCTGCACCTTCAGGTATCATTGCACCTGTCATAATTTTAGCACATTGATTTTTACCTATCGTTTTTTCAGGTATTTTGCCTGCCGGAATTACTTCAACAACTTCCAGTTCATTAGCCATGTCAGCTTCTTTACAAGCATAACCATCCATTGCTGATTTATCAAAAGGTGGCATATTCATATCAGACTTCACGTCTTCTGCAAGAACACATCCCAAAGAATTATTCAACAATACCTTTTCTGTACTAAGTTTAATACCTGCTTCAGACACTATTCTATATGCTTCTTCAAATTTTATCATACTCTTTTTTTAACACAAAGGACACATAGAACACAAAGGTCTCATTTTATTGTTGTATTGCCCACTGCCCATTTTTTATTATAATATTCTCAATATCAAAATCATGCTTTTCACCATCTGTAAAAATAATTTTATCCGCTAATGGTTCCATTTTTTTTGCACTTGGTTTTATTTTATTTGAGTTTTTATGTTTTATCATTAAAAATAAAGCAGGTTTAAGCACTTTTCGTAAACTGTTTGATTCGCACAAAATAAAACTATTTTCAGGAATTTGCTGAAACAATTCATTAAAAGCATCTTTGATAAATTCACTTTTTACTTTTATTCTGAAAACCTGTTTTGCACCTGCTTTAAGCATACGCATAGTATCCTCATCACCACTATTGTCAAATTCTTCAATTATACGATAATTTCCCTTTAAAGGATTTCTATCTTTACCATGAAAAAACATATCACCTTCGTACAAAGTTTTTATTTTTAAACCAATAATTGAGTTTATTTTACTCAAGTTCTCTATAATAGCACATGAAAAGCTTGTTTTACCAACATTTCTGGTAGCACCGCCAATAAGTAATATTTTTTTTTGTTTTATCATATTTTTCAACCACAAAGGGCACAAAGAAACACAAAGGATTATTTGCAACTAAATCATAAATTACTTCTACGTTTTTAAAAACCTCACCGCTGATGCTTTAAAAGAAATCCACACTTTTTTCCCTTGTTCTAACTCCATTCGTTCATATGACTCATGTGTAATTAACACAAAAAAAAGCAAGGATGCCTGTATTGCGACTTCCATTCCTAAACGGGCAGGTATCGCTTCTTTTACTATTCCTTCAAAATTATTCATTGCACTGGATTCAGGTCTTTTATCATAAATAAGAATATCCTCATCACGAATCATTACATAACCTTCCCCCTCTTCGTCATCAGACAATAAACAGATTTCTGTTTCACCATTCACTTTTGCAAAAGTTCTTTCCTTATTTTGATACAGAATTGATTTAAAGAAATTTTTCATACCAACAAAATTGGCCACAAATTCTGATTCAGGATTTTTAAAAACAGACTGAATTGTGCCTGATTGAATAATTTTTCCATCATCTATAACAGCCACTTTTTTGCCTAAAGCAATTGCCTCATCATAATCATGTGTAACATGAATAATTGTTTGTCCTTTTTTATTAATTTCTTTAAGCAGAGCACGCAATCCACTTCGCAACTGTACATCAAGAGATGAAAGAGGTTCATCAAGCAATAGAACTTTTGGCTTTTTTACTAAAGTTCGTGCAAGTGCCACTCTTTGCGATTCGCCACCGGATAATGTTCCTGGCATTCTATTTAACAAATGCTGAATATTCATACGTACAGCAATATCATTAAGTTTTGCTTTTTTTTCAGCGTTTCCCTCACCTGAGACATTCAATGCATACAAAATATTTTCCTGAACTGTTTTATGTGGAAATAGAGCAAAATCCTGAAAAACCAAGCCAATTTGTCTTTTCTGGATTGGTTTTTTAGTTAAATTATCACCATTAAGATAAATTTCACCTTCTTTGGGCTGAATTAAACCAGCAATAAGCTCTAAAAGTAATGATTTTCCAGAACCAGAATTTCCTAAAAGCACAAAGTAATCACCATTTTCAACTCGAAGATTAATCTCCTTAAGTGAAAACTGCTTGTATTTTTTTGATATGTTTTTAAGCTCTAACAATATCTCTATCTTTTGATAATGAACGTAAAATAATAAAAACCAGCAAACTTATAGTAACAAATATAACCGAAACAGGGCGAGCATATTTCAAACCAAAAGCACCAAAATATTCATAAATTAAAACAGGTGTTATCATTGGGTGATAGGCCACAATAACTACAGCTCCAAATTCACTCATTCCACGAGCAAACATCATGATAAATCCAGATAGTATATTTCGCCACGCTAATGGTAACGAAATAGTGATAAATGTTCTGAAAGGTGAAGCACCTAATGTATAAGCAGCCTGTTCTAACCTACGTGGAACATTATAAAACCCATCACGTGCGGCATTCACAAAAAACGGAAGACTAACAAAAGCCATAGCGATTCCAATTCCCAATGAACTTCCAATAAAATCAAGTCCAAAAAGGTTAGCAAACTTCCCAAGAGCTGAATCTCGTGAAACAAAACCAAGCAATGCAATTCCTGCTGCAGAATGGGGAATGACCACAGGCAAATCAATAATGCCCTGCAATACACCCTTAAAAGGAAAATCATTTCGAGCCATCAAATACGCAAAGGGAATAGAAAAAAATGCAAATATGATTGTTGTCATAAATGCAGTACTTAGTGTTAACCAAATACTGTTTAAAACATCCTCATCTACAATAATTTCCAGAAACTCAGATTTCCCGGTTTGTATAAACATACTGAACAAAGGAGCAATGATAAAAAGAACAATCAGCCCACTAAAAAGAATAGTAATATTTTGGAAGAGAGAGTATTTCATATTCAACTTATAATCACAAAGTTCTTAATCCTTTTTTATCAAAATTTAATAAACTAGACTTTCTAAGTTTTAAAAACTTCGCAAGTCATTATAGATTATTACCCGTTATTCCTAATCACAGCTCAGAGAACTGTGGTACGGCATATTTTTTCAAACTTTCTGGTATATTCTTAAAAGAATCTGTAGTGGAAGGAATCAATCCAGTCTGCCCCTTTTTTTCTATGATTATTATACCTTCACTTAAAACAAAGTCCATAAAAACCAAAGCAAGTTCTTTATTTTTTGCATCATTGTGCATGGTTATACCATAAACCATAGGTGCTCCTGTTTTAGTAATCCAATCTCCTTTTTTCTTGCCTCTAATTTTTGTTTCTACAGTTGAATAATACTCTTTCAACTCAAATTTCTTTAAATTAATACTATCCGGCAACAATAGATACTTCAACTTATGCTGCTGTGCTACTGAACGATACAAAAATATGTAATCTAGAGTTCCTGTTTCGAGCAAAGCAAGCAAGTCTGTTTCTTTTGGTCTGACATACTTATTATCTTTTGCAAGAATTTTATCAGAAAAACCTTGTTTATTATAAAAATTATCAGCTAATTTAGAAACTAAAACAGCCCTGTACCCACAAGGATCAGCATCTGGGTTAGAGCGTCCATAGCGAACCTCCTCCTTTAAAAGAATTTCAGTCCAGTTTTGAGCAGTTATTTCATTAGCAAATTTTGATTTTTCAGTATAAACAATTGCCATTTCGTTACCAGCAAATTTCATATTAAAATCAGTGTATTCAGGAATCAACATTTCATCAATTACTTTGTAATCAGCCGATGCAAAAATATCACAATAACGGTTTAAATCAGTTATTTTTCGGGCACTTGCAACACTACCAGCAGCCTCCATCAGAATATTCACACCGGGATATTTAGACTCGAATTTTTTTGAAATTTCCTTAAAGGGTATCGCTAAACTTCCTGCATGAAAAATCATTAACTCACCTGTTAAAACACCGTCACCCTCTCCTTCTCGTTTTTCAAATGATGAGCAAGAAATATTAGCAATCATTAATACTACAAAAGCTAATATTATCGTTATTTTATTTGTTTCCATTCTTATTAATTTTATTAAAAAACTTTTTGGTTATTTTTTTTATTGATTGATCAAAATCCTCTCTAAGTTCGTCATATGCAGCCAATAATTGTACTCCTTCAGTTGATAATTGAGAGCTCCCACCGTCTTTCCCGCCTCTTTGTTTTATCACTAGCGTAAAACCCAACAATTCTTCCGCCTGCTTTATGTTTCCCCATGCTTTTCGATAACTGATATTTAAATTATCAGCTGCAGACTTAAGAGATCCGGTACGTTCTATTTCTCTGAGTAGTTCAAACCGTCCATCACCAAGGATTCCTTCATCACTCTGATTACACAACCATAAACGATATTTTAAAAAAACATCATAATACTTATCACCAATTGAACCAGCCATACATTAAATTATTTTTCAATATTTCGTTATGTTCAAAAAAACATATTGCAAAAATAAAAAAAACAATGAATAAATTAAATTCATTGTTGTTTATTTACATATAAAAGATAAGACTATAAATAATACATAACTCTCATACCAATTTGATAGTTGGAGGTTTTAAATCTCGATACCCACAATTAGAATATCATCAATTTGAATTTCATCCCCTTTCCG
>JAOZNO010000892.1 GCA_029933755.1 Bacteroidales bacterium
CGCAAAGACTCCACAAAGCTACGCAAAGAATTTAAGCCGATATAAATAATTGTATAATAGATAATTAATCTTATCTAGTGCGAAACTTTAGTAATTTATAATTTAATAAAGTATTGATATTAGTAATTTAACAATAAAACAATTTAACAATAGAGCAATATAATTTAAAAACCAAACGATATGATGAAAAGAGTAAGTATTTATTTTTTAGCATTTTATTTGCTATCAACACCTTTTTTGCGTGCTGATGAAGGAATGTGGATTCCTTTATTATTAAAAAAGTACAATATTAAAGATATGCAGGCAAAAGGCTTTAAGCTTACTGCCGAAGATATTTACAGTATAAATAAGGCCAGCATGAAAGATGCAGTTATGATTTTTGGTGGTGGTTGTACCGCAGAACTTATATCTGACCAGGGGCTGTTAATTACAAATCATCATTGTGGGTTTGGGCAGATACAACGTCATAGTTCATTAGAGCATGATTATCTGACCAATGGTTTTTGGGCTATGAGTAGGGGAGAAGAGCTCATAAATAAGGGCTTGACTGTAACATTTCTGGAACGAATGGAAGATGTGACGGATAAGGTGCTTGCTAATGTTACGGATGATATGACGGAAGAAAATCGTCAAAAAGAAATTTATAAACAAATACAAATTATGGAAGTGAAAGCCTCTGAGTCTGGTAAATATAAAACAAAAGTAAAAGCTTTCTTTTATGGTAATCAGTATTTTCTTTTTGTGAAAAAAGTATATAAGGATGTTCGTTTAGTTGGTGCTCCACCTTCAGCAGTTGGTAAATTTGGTGGAGATACGGATAACTGGATGTGGCCACGACATACTGGTGATTTTTCGATGTTTCGCATCTATGCTGATAAAAATAATGAGCCCGCTGAATATTCAGCTGATAATGTACCTTTTAAGCCAAAAAAATATTTTCCAATTTCATTGAGAGGTGTAAAAAAAGGTGATTTTACATTAGTTTTTGGCTATCCAGGAAGTACTCAACAGTTTTTAACGTCGTATGCTGTTGAAATGAAAACACAGCTTGAAAATCCAAATAGAATTAAAATTCGTCAGGCAAAATTAGATATTATCGATAGTTATATGGATTCAGACCCGGCAATTCGTATAAAGTATGCTTCAAAACAAGCTCGTATTAGTAATGCTTGGAAAAAATGGATTGGTGAAAACCGAGGATTAAAAAGACTGGATGCTATTAATAAAAAGCGTGAATTTGAAGATAATATATCTACCTGGATGCTTAAAGATCAAAGTCGGGTTGAAAAATATGGTAATTTGTTACCTGAGTATAGCGAAATTTATAAAGAATTATCATCCTATCAGTTAGCGTCTGCTTATTTTTATGAAACCTATTACTATTTGGATATTACAGGCCTTATTCATTCATTTTCACGATTAGAAAAATTAGGATCAGAGGCTACTGAAGAGGATATTGAAGATACTAAAATTAGATTAAAACCTGCAATTGATAGGATATATAAAGATTATCATCAACCTCTTGATAAAGAGCTTTTTGCAGCCATGATGGAAGTGTATGCGAATACAATGGATCATACATTTATGCCAGAAGAATTAGCTGCTGCAAAAACAAAGTTTAAAGGTGATTTTGTGAAGTATACAGAGTATGTTTACAAGAAATCATTATTCACAAATAAAGATAAGTTGATAGCTTTTCTTGAAAGCTATAACGCAAAATCATTAAAAAAACTGCAAAAGGATCCTCTTTATATGTTATATAAAAGTTTTATAAAAATGTATGTGGACGTAGTACAGCCTAAAATATCATCTCTAAATACAAAAATGGACAGGATGAACAGACTTTGGATGCAGGCAATTATGGAATTCGAGAAAGGAAAGGTTTTATATCCCGATGCCAACTTCACATTACGAGTTACTTATGGTCAGATAGATGATTACTTTCCTAAAGATGGTGTTAAATATTTACCATATACCACTTTAGCTGGAATTATTGAAAAGGATAATCCGGATATTTATGATTATCGTGTTCCTAAAAAACTAAAAGAGCTATACAAAACAAAAGATTATGGACAATATGGTGAAAATGGTAAAATGCATGTTTGTTTTACTGCTTCAAACCATACATCGGGTGGTAATTCTGGTAGTCCGGTAATTAATGGAGATGGTCACTTAATCGGTGTAAACTTTGACCGCAACTGGGAAGGTACTATGAGTGATATTATGTATGATCCTGATATGTGTCG
>JAOZNO010000893.1 GCA_029933755.1 Bacteroidales bacterium
CCTTCGGACTCAATGCAATTAGGCTATTAGTAATTTAGGTGCGGATATAAGGAATGGACAAAAGCAAATGAAATAAAAAGTGAAAATCCACACCCAAAGGATGTGGCATTATGATAAGCCCAAAGGGGATAAAATGAAGAACAACTGAACATTGAGTCTGCTCCGAAAAGTGTAATTTTCTGCATTCAGCCGCTAAGCGGGTTTTCGGAGTACCGTCAACATTTGAATATTGAACAATGAAGTTTGTTTTTAATAAAGCAGAAAAAAGCAATTTCCAATTCTTACTCCTAATGTTCTATTATTCAATTGCTCTATTGTTCATATTATTTACAAATATTAACTGACAAACCCGTAGAACGCTCTAACCACGTTCAGAGAAGGTAGATTTCTACAGAGTATTAAATATCAGCCTCAACAGCTATGCACACAGCACCCTATAACTCTGCCATATACAGGGATATCACAAAAAAACAGAGGCATAAAACTCATTAAAATTTGATATTGCAAACGATTTAAATGTCCACCTTTTGTCCGACATGTAATTTTGTATAATAATAATATTATACATAAGTTTGCGAATTATTTCAGAATAAAAGAGGTGAAAATCAGGAATCCGTAAAATAAACTATCTATTTCACTCTCTTATTATTTTTTTTTTAAGCTTTCTATGTTTTTTCAACCTAGTAATAAGCAAGCAAATATTATCAAGCTAAAAATTACTAACAAAAACCATTTCCCTTTATGAAACACACTTTTATTTTTATAATGTCCCTCTTGTTTTTAACAAATCAAAGTTATGGTCAACAAGATACGCTAATCTTCAAATACCGCCGAATGGCTATTGATTATCAGCAATCAGTAAAAATTGCTAAAAAAAATCTTGAAGGTGCAAACTCACTAGTTGAAGTTGCCAAGACAGATTACTTACCTAAAATTGACCTTAATGGAGATTATAGTTATATGGGTAACCCTCTACAATTAGGCGGGACAACTGAAAACCCGGAAGGTCAACTATTGTCAAACAAATATCAATTAGGTCTGTGGGTATCTCAACCTGTTTGGACTGGTGGTTATTTAAAAAATACAAAAAATGTATTAATTGCTGAATCAGATGTTGCAAGAAACTACATAGGTGTAAGTGAGCAAAATACAATGTTAGAAGCTGATTTTTTCTATTTAAATGCAGTTTCCAAAAAAGAAATTAACCTGTTGGCAACTATGTACCGTCAGGCTATTGAAGCATTTTTAAAAGTGATACAAGACAGGGTTGATGAGGAAATTGCCGGGATGAATGAACTATATCAGGTAAAAGTAAGATATAACGATGCTCAATATGAAGAAATCCGAAAAGAAAAAGAATTTAGAGTTAGCTTAATGCAGCTTAATCGACTAATTGGAGTTCCTTTAGAAACAGAATCTCAGCATATTAATTCATTACTAATTGTTAACTGGAGCCAATTTTCAGAAAACGGAGTGGACAAAGCATTAGAAATCCGCCCGGAAATAATGGTAAAGAAAAGTGAAGTAATGGTTAATCAGTATAATGAAAAAAAAATGTCTTCCCGTTATAATCCTAAAATAGATATTGGTTTAGGAGTTACTTATGGTGCACCAAGTCCTGAATTACTAACTGAGCCGGGTTCTAATTACCTTGTAATGGCACATCTTTCTGTCCCTGTTTTTTACTGGGGTCAAAAGAACAAGCAAGTATTTGCCAAACAAATGGAAACTGAGCAAACAAACCTTGAACTTGAAAAGACTAAAGATATAATAAAGCTTCAGGTTGTAAGTGGATATTATGAACTTCAAAGAAGTCAGAAGCAAGTTGATTTTGCATTTAGTGCTTTGGATAACTCAGAAAAGAATGTGGACGTTATGCTTGATCGCTATCAGGAAGGTTTGTCTTCTGTTTTGGAAGTTTTGGATGCTGAATTATTCTGGCAAAAAACTTATTTGAATTATATCAAGGCAAAACTTGAATTAAATATGGCATACTCATCTTATTTGAAAGCAACAGGAAAATTAACTGTAACACAATAATAAATTATAAAATAAAACCAAGATAAAATGAATAAATTAACATTTGTTGCAATAGCAATAGCCGGACTTTGGATATTTTCCGCTTGCGGGTCAGATGATACTCAACAGGAAAAAATTGTTCGTCCTGTCAAATCTATTACTGTGGGTGGTACAAGTGCAATTCTAGAGAAAGGATTCCCTGCCGTTACCAAAGAAAGCC
>JAOZNO010000894.1 GCA_029933755.1 Bacteroidales bacterium
ATAAATACCACTTTCCCAATTTTTCAGCTGAGAAATATCTAGTTTTTTTGAGTTTTTCGTATCGAAACTTAGTGAAAGCATTTCTTTTTCTTTCTCACGCTTATAAATATTATTCTCATCAGCATAAACATTTCCCGGAAATAGTTTCATCCACTCTTCTTTTGTATAAATAAACTCATCAGGTAATTTCCAGTTTCTATTTCGCAGAGGCTGCACAAGACTTTTAAGTTTATAGAAGCGTATTCCGCCTTGGGCGTTAACAAACTCACCATTCATATTAGTTGTTGATATTTGGACTTCAGAGGCATCCTTTTTTGATATTAACTTGCCAATATTCAGATTCACATTTAATGAAGTATACCCTACAGTCATATTTTTAACAGCAGAATGTGTTTCACCATTAATATCGGTAACATCAATACTAATTTGGTAGTTAAAAAGAAAATTTTTATCCTTAGCCAAAGCTAAATCAGGAATTGCAACAAATTTAATTTCAAATTCGCCATTCTCATCTGTAATTAGCTTACCTTCTGCCATTTGCACTTCATTTGTTGGTATATAATAATACCACCAGCCATGCCAAACCGGCTTACGACTAATACGATATTTTACCACAGCATCAGTAATCATTGAACCTGCAAAGGCTTGTGCTTTTCCTTTTAGGCTAACCGAGTCGTTTAAAACATAATTCCCCTCAAAAGGTAATATTTCTACCTCAAATTTTGGACGCTTATATTCTTCAACCGAAACAGATTTTGAACCATAAGGGGTATAAATCTGCATTTGTCCATTCAATAAGCCTTTTGGTATCGTAAAAGTTCCGTTAAAAGAACCATATTCATTGCTTGTTAAAGTTTTTTCTGTTACTTTTTGGTGATTTACATCATAAAGAACAACCGTAGTTTTATAATTAGGTTTAATTTCGACACTTCCTTTATAGGTTTGTAAAGCAATACCTTTAAAATAGATTGTTTGTCCCGGTCGGTATATAGCCCTATCAGTAAAAAGATGAATCTTTGTATAAAACGAGAAGCTGTAGTTTGTATAGTTGATGTACTGCGAATATCCTGTATTCAAATAATCTTTTCCTTTTGAATATTCAAAATGCAGACTCTTTGAATTAGCCTTTTTCTGTGCAAAAACCTTAAAATATCCTTTGCTATCAGTAAGATAAGTTTTGTCATAAGTTCTATAATATTTGCCGGTAGAATAATTATATTTTTGGTGCCAGCTTTTAACCGTAACGCCACTTAAAGGAGCACCTGTTTTTCGGTTTAATACATGAAATTCATACGAACCACCTTCAAGTTTCCGCTTAATGAAACTAATATCGGTAACATTAATAAGTGCATACGAGCTTATATTTTTTTTGTAGCTGAATTTTTCGTTATTTGAAATCACAACAATATATGTCCCATAATTTAAGGGTGACATAATTATTTCGGCTGAATGCGAATTATAATCTTCAGTTCCCGGTAAAATTTCAATACTGTTTTTTTGATTCTTTATTAATAATAATAATCTATCATACAAATCTTTACCGTAATATTTTTTATTTAATTTCCCTAATTGTTTACGGTCAACCCATCCCGTTTTAATAAATACAGTATCTACATTTTTGTAATTTACTAAAACAGAGTATTTTTCAGATGATGGAATATATTGTTCAGTTTTAAAACTAATACTTGCATTTAATATCCGGTATTTTAAGTTTAAACATTGTTTTGCACCATATGATTTTGGGTACACTTCAATCATTTTCTCACAAATTTCTAATGCAGTCTTTTTATCCCATTTATGGTTTTCGTTAACTCTATTATTCTTTTTATAATTGTTTGAACGTTTAAAATAATAATTTGCTATGTGATAGTTAATTTCAGAATTAGCTGAAAGTGTATTGTATTTTTTGCTAAGATTGTTTAAATAATTTAGGTATAAGCTATCTTTATCAGGATTAACCGAGTTTGAATAAACAAAAGCAAGTCGCTCTAAATCAGTATTTATAAGTGCTGGTATATTTTCATTAGTGAGCCTAAATTTTAATAAATCCTGAAATATAAGAATTGAATAAAAGTGTAGGGAAAGTGTATCTTTTGTTCTTATTTTAAGTTCAGAAAAAGCTTTTGCATCAGTAAAATAAAAGTTTTCTTTTAATTGAAAATAATCAGCTGGTTTAGAGAGGCTTATTTCCCTATTTTTTAAAAAACTTAAAGCTTTATTTGCCAAAAACTCATT
>JAOZNO010000895.1 GCA_029933755.1 Bacteroidales bacterium
TTGAATATATTTATTTAAAAAAGATTTTTTGTTAATTTGTTAGAGAGTACGCAGTAAAGATACTGTACTACAAGAAGTTGTCGGCTGAATACTTTTAACAAAATGTAAAAAAATAGATTATTACAAAAAAACTGATATTATAGACAAATTAATTAGAGTTTTTCTGTAATGTATAAATTTATTTGAATGCTGTATCAATAAGCTGAGAGAACAAAAATGTAAAGAAGCTGGTTTTACAAACTTGCAATTACAAGTAATATATGGGAAAAGAAATAAAAAATATTGAAAATTTATTTAAATCATCATTTGAAGGTCATAAAGTAGAACCTTCAGAGAAGCTATGGAATAATATTAATACTAAATTAAAATTTAACAAATATATTTCGTCTAAAGTGGTAAGCTCAATTGCTATTATTGCAACAGTGGCTATTTTATCAGTATTCGTATCAAATGTTTTTAATAGTGAAAAAAATAGTTTGACAAACGTTTCACCTTCTGGCTCTCAATATACAATTGAACAATCAAATCAAGAAAGTCAATCCACTAATAATCAATCTGCAAAATATCCAATTTCAGAAACATCAAAAATTATTCAATTAAAGAAAAATTCAGAAAGTGTAGTTTTAAGAAAATCAGAGAATGTACGAGCAACAGATTTGGCACCAGTAATTGTATCAAAGAGTATAAAAGTGCTATCATACAGTAATGTAGACACTTTAAGCAAGTTAAATATAAAACCAACACCTCCACCTTCACTTAAGTTTACGGTAAAATGTAAAGAGGGTTGTGTACCATTTGAGCTCGAGTTAGAGAATCTTACTAAATCAGCGATTGCTTTTGAATGGAGTTTTGGTGATGGTCAAACATCAACAAAAATAACACCTTCATACACCTACAGATATCCTGGTGTATATACAGTTGTATTGAAAGCCGTTGGTTTTGGTGGTGTTGCTGTCAGCTATATTGATTCAGTAATAGTACATGATTTACCTGTAGCACTTGTACAATGGCCTTATGAATCGACCATTCAAACCGGACAAAAAATTATGATCCCTAATAAATCAGAAAACATTTCTGAGGTAGAATGGAACTTTGGTGATAATAATTTTTCTGATGAAATTAATGGAAAACATATCTTTAATAAAGAAGGTGAGTATTCTATTGTGCTTAAAGTGAAGACAAAAAATGACTGTATTGATTCAGCAGTCATTAATAATATAAAGGTTATTAATGCAAAAGGAAAAATAGTATTCCCGAATGCTTTTACACCTAATTTGGATGGTGCTTCTTCAGGTTATTACAGCATAACAGATAAGCATAATGATATTTTCTATCCTAAAGCAAACATAAAAGTATCCAATTTTAAAATTCGAATTTTTAGTAAAGCCGGAATAGAGGTATTTAAAAGCACCGATATTTTATATGGTTGGAATGGTTATTACCAAAACCGTTTACTTCCTGAAGGCGTATATATTTATATTGCTGCTGGTGAATTTGAAGGTGGCCAAAAATTTCACAATAAAGGAGATATTACTATTCTACATAGAAAATAAATTCCCAAATTTAATTAATCGATTCTACTACCGTTTTCGTGCGTACTTGACTATAAGGTAATTTATAGTATAAAGTTACTATGGTTATTCGTTGATTTATTTATCTGTTTATCTGTTTATGACTGGCACAATACTGCAATATCAGCATGTAAGGGTATAAACAAATAACCAACATGTACTTTAATTAATTACCCTGTAAGTTTGCAGTAATACCAATTAATTTTATTCTATTTTTGTTAAGCTTAGTGCTTTCGGTATTAATTATATAACGAAAGGAATAAATGATAATAGATAAGGTATGAATTTTCTAGCACATTTACATCTTTCAGGTAATAACAATCACGTTAAAATAGGAAATTTTATTGGTGATGCTGTTAAAGGCAAAAGCTATCAAAAATTTACTACTGATATCCAGAAAGGAATATTATTACACAGAAAGATTGATTATTTTACAGACAGGCATGAAATTACCAAAAAATTAAGTAAACTTTTCGTATCAGAATATGGAAAATATTCAGGTATCGTAGTTGATATAATCTATGATTATTATTTAGCAAACAACTGGAGTAACTATTCAAACATATTGTTAGAACGATTCATTTCTGACACATATGGCTTGTTAATGTTAAACTTTAGAATACTACCCACCAAAATTAAAAAATTTCTCCCATTTTTGATAG
>JAOZNO010000896.1 GCA_029933755.1 Bacteroidales bacterium
AAACCAAAGAGGCATATCAAATATTAGATGAAACGGAAGATAGAGAGCTGGCTGTAGAGCCTTTATCTGATTTATTATCAACTATTAATAGGCATATTAAGAAAAATGTTAATAAGGAACTTAAAGTACACTTTCATACCCCTGATATACATTCTTTATATAGGTGTTGGTCAACTAAACGTGGAGATGACATATCAGGTTTTAGAAATACAATAAAAGAATCTGTAAAACTCAACAAAGCTGTTAAAGGTATTGAAGTGGGCAGAGGTGGACTGGTAATCAGAGGAATAGTTCCTATTACAAATAATGCGGGTGATATAATTGGTACTGTAGAGAATTTTTATCCAATTGATGAAGTTTTAAGCAAAATAAAAACGGATAGTGAGGATGATCAATTTGCAGTTTTCTTAAATAACTCTCAGCTTGATATAGCTTCGACAGGCACTTCTGTGAATGTTTCTACTGAAAGTGAAAAAATTGGAAATTATGTTTTAGTTAATAGTAGTTCGGAACTTTTTAATACAGAATTCCTAAATACTGATGATTTAGAAAAAGGACTGACGGGAAAAAATGTTTTTAGTCAGGAAAATTTCACTTATGCAATTATTCCTCTAAAAGACTTTTCAGGAAAAAGTATTGGAGTTTATGTATACCAACTAAATACACAAAGTTCTGATGAACTATTAGCCTCAATGAAACTTACTGTATTAATCATCGCTTTAGTAATGCTTATATTACTTTCAGTTATTATCGTTGTTTTAACACGAAAAATTATCTCGAACCCATTAAATATTACGGAACAATTTCTAAAACAACTTGAAAAAGGCATTTTAAAAGATTCGATTAACATTACCCGTAAAGATGAAATTGGCAAATTACAGGAGCATACTAAAAATATGTTGTTACGAATTAAAGAGGTTATTCAAACGATTACAGGCTCAAGTGATAAAATTTTAGATGCAACCCAAAATGTTCATGAGTCAGCAAATAATATTTCAAGCTCATCTGATCAACAATCCAGTACTGTAGAAGAGCTATCAGCCTCAATTGAAGAAATGACAGCTACTATTGAAAAAAATACAGAAATTGCCCAGGAGAATAAGGTACAGGCTTTAGAATCGGCAAAAAAGTTTGAACAAGGAAGTGAATCTGTTGAAAAGACAATCAGTTTGATGAAAACAGTTGCTAAAAAAATTATGATTATTTCGGATATTGCAAATAAAACAAATTTGCTAGCCTTAAATGCGGCTGTTGAAGCAGCAAGAGCCGGAAAAAAAGGAAAAGGTTTTGCTGTGGTAGCTGCCGAAGTTAGAAACCTTGCTGAAAGAAGCCAAAACGCTGCAAACGAGATACAAGGCTTATCACAAGAGAGCTTTGTAATAGCCGAAGAATCACAAGAACTGTTTGCTCAAATACTGCCTTCCATTAAAAAAACTGCAAAACAAATGGAAGAAGTAGCGGTAGCAAGCATTCAACAAAATACTAATGCACAACAAATTAATGAGGCGGCAGCTCAATTTAGTTCAACCATTACACATAATACAAATGCCGTTGATATGTTGGTGAAAAACGCAGAACTTTTAAAAGAGCAGTCAGATGAGATGAATGAGGCTGTAAGTTATTTTAGTTTTTAATTCTATTTCTTAAAATAAATAAACTTCATATAAATGAAAGCAAAAAAGAAAAAAAAACAGGTAAAATCATACCTCGTATTTACACTTGAAGATGAGCAATTTGCTATTAACGTTAAAAAGGTAATTAGTATAGAGAAAATGAAGGATATTACACCTGTACCAAAATCGGATAAACACATGAAAGGTATAATGAATTTAAGGGGGGAAATTATCCCGGTAATTGACAGTCATGTAAAGTTTGGTTTATCGGGATTTAACTTTACCATGAAAAGTGGTATTTTAATTCTGGACATAAAATGGAGTGCCTATGAAACAATTAAACTGGGTTTTACCGTTGATAAAATAAATGAAGTAATTCAAATTCCTACGAACAAAATACTTCCTCCACCTGAAATTGGCGATTCATACAAATCTAAATATGTTACGGGAGTATATCAAAAAAAGACAGACTCAGATTTAATTATGCTACTTGATATTGAAAAAGCATTATCAATTAATGAGCTATTTATTCTTGACAAAATAAATGAAGATAAAAATCAGATGGCTGCACATGAATCTAATAAGCTTTTAGAAAATAAAAGTAAAATTGTTAATGAAT
>JAOZNO010000897.1 GCA_029933755.1 Bacteroidales bacterium
ACTGACAATTAAGATGAGAATAACGCAGTATTTGGCGTTTTCTTGCAGAGACTACTTAAATGAATATTCTCAACTTTATAGACACACTCTAATTACTATTTACTTTTTTCCAAAATTCATAGTCCAGTAATTAGCACTTCGGCCAACAGATATATCAGTATGACCTGCATTCATCATGTTTCTACAATGTCCGGGGCTGTTTTTCCAACCATTAAATACAGCTTCTTCGCTCTCATATCCGGCAGCAATGTTTTCACCACGGGGACTACCTTCGTAATCTGTACCATTTATTCGATCTGCATAGGTAGCACCATCTAAACTTGTATGGCTAAAATAGCCTTGTTCGCTCATATCAATGCTATGTGCAATGGCAGCTCTCTCCAGTTCATAGTCCCAATCTAGTTTTGTAGTTGGTGGCATAATTGTTCCCCCACAATCACAGCCTTTTGAACGCAAATTATTTACCAAATCCAGTAGTTTTTGCTTATCAATAGTTTCTGCCTTTGAAATATCTTCGTAAGCCAGCTCACATCCCGAAAGGCTAATAATTATGAATAGAAAAAAGATTGTATTTCGCATTTTAATTGAACATTAATTATTGAATTTACTTTTTATATCATCATTTAATAGGAACACTGACGACACAGATTAACACGGAAAATTCACTGATTTATTTTAATAATCTTTAAAAATTATAAAGCCCAAATTCTAAATATTTATATAATATCTAGATTAATAGATACATATAGTACTACATAATACTATTCCGTGATACTCCGTGTTTTTTCGTGTACTCCGTGCTTCTATTTTTTATATCCAACTGAAATTGCCTTAATATCAAAAGCTATTTTTATATTTAACATGGTATGTGCTAAATATCCATCCTGAATAGCATAGCCCCTATATTCATCGTAAAAGCCAGTTCGGTTGTATTCAAGATTTAGTCCTATATAAAAGGCCGGAAAATTATATTCTTTAACTTTGATAAAATCAAAGCGGTACGCAATGCCTATTCCTGCCAAAAAACCTGTTTTAAAGGGTGTATTGTTGTTTATGTCTACTCCAATTTGCAAATCAACCTGAAAATTGTTTTCTTCATCTTTTGTGGCAAAAAGAAAACTTTTAGGTAATGAAAAAAAGTATCGTCCATCTAAAAATAGTGGAATAGTACTTCCGCCCATTCCCATATCTGTTACATAGCCGCCGCCAATACCAGCAAAATATTTATTATTAAATAGCAAACCTGCAACAAGGTCAAATTGTCCACCAACTGCCGGTTGCTGACTTCCAATTTTGAAACTCATTTCCGGTATAATTTTTATTGCTTTGCTTGTTTCCTGTGCCGTAACAGAAAATGAAAGGAGTAAAATTAGAATAGTATAATATATTAGTTTCATTTTTTTTCGAAAGATAAGAAAATTAAATCTTAATTTGAAAAGAACTCTACTACTCGTTTTTCAACCCACAATTCCTTTGAAAGTGGCCACGTATTAATAAAACCAACATGACCGCCATATTTAGGCGTTTCAAAAATAAAGTTTGGGTTTTGTTTGGCTTCTTCAAATGGGTAGCATTCATTTGGTAAAAACGGATCGTCTAATGCATTAATTAACAAAGTGGGTACACGTATTGATGTGATGAATTGTTTGCAACTACTTTGTTTCCAGTAGTCTTCAGCATCTTTAAACCCATTTGATGGTCCGGTTATAAGGTTATCAAAATCAAAAAATGTTTTGCAATTTTTAATATCTTTTTCCAGATGTTGATATTCCGGAAATCGTTTAACCTTACTTAAAGCTTTTTTTCGTAAAGAGCGTATAAATCTATACTGGTACAGGAAGTTATCTTTTTTAAGAAAGTTGTATGACGTAGCTCTTAAATCACAGGGTACTGATATTCCTACAGCCGCTTTTATTATTGGATTAATTTTGTCTGATTTTTCTCCCAGGTATTTTAAAACAATATTTCCTCCCAGACTAAAACCGCTTAAAAAAAGCTTGTTGTAGTTGTAATTATTTGTAATATAGTTAATTACTGTTTCTAAATCTTCTGTTTTTCCACTGTGGTATGAATAGAAATTTCGATTATCTTCATTACTACAGCCTCTTAAATTCATGGCAATAGCATCAAGCCCTGCACTGTTCATCGTTTGTGCAAAGCCTTTAACATAAGCTTTGTCAGCATTTCCTTCCAGGCCATGTAATATGATTACTATAGAATTACTTT
>JAOZNO010000898.1 GCA_029933755.1 Bacteroidales bacterium
CTTTCCGGGAATGGCAATTGAAATATCTTTTACTTCATCAGGGTAAATTTTTCGTTTACTGATTAAAAGTGGTCCGTTGTTATTTCCCAAGGCACTACCAGAATCTAATAAAACATAATTGTCAGCAATATAAGCGTATGCATGATAACTTAGTTTGGTAATATCAATCTGGTGTTCAAAAGCTGCTTTATTCAATTCTTCAACATCCGCCAGAACTAGTTCAAATTCAAGTCCTTCTGTATCAATGCGGTGATGCACCATTGCGTCAAAAATAAAAGTATCATTAGGGCAGGTTGAGAATCCGAGTTTTAGTTTCATGTGTTTTTAATAATAATTTGTTTAGTAATTAATGCCGCTAATGCGCTAATAAATTAGAAAATATTTCTGCAAATATAAATTAATTAGAGCATGTCCATAAAGTCGGCGCTTTAGAAAAACTTCGCAAGTTTAAAAAAACTTACTAAGTTAGTACTCAACTTGCAAAGTTTCCGGGGAAAGCACACTTTATAGACAAACTAATTAGCAAATTAGCGGCAAAAATAAATCATTCAAATCTTATCCAATATATCTTTACAATAATCATTTAAATTTTTTATTGCAAGTGGGATATCCCAATCTCCCTTGTTTCGTTCTTCAACATAATTAGAAATGGAACGGATTTCTGCAAAGGGAACTTTTTCCATAAGGCAAATATAAAATACAGCAGCACCTTCCATGCTCTCAATATCAGCATTAAATTTTTGTTTTAATTTTTTAATTTCTTCTTTGTTACCATTTACTGTATTTACCGTTATCCCTCTAAGCTTCTTTAAACCATTTAGTAATGTGGTTTTATTATCAATCCCGTTTAATTTTCCATCAGTAAAAGGAAATTTATCAGCTTTAATAAAGCCCATATCAAAAAGTGTGGAAAAAGAGTCTTTTGAACGAATACCTAAATCTGCAAATTCTTCAGTTTTTACTTGAACGACATCACCAATATTAAGTTCTTCAGAAAGACTGCCGGCAATACCTGCATTTATGACAAAATCGTATTTTTTTCTACTTAAAGCTTTGGTTAAGTTATAGCTTGTAAAAGCAATACCAACACCTGTTATTAGTATATCAACAGAGTTATTTTCTATGTCTTTATTGTAAAAGTTTTCATCAATTTGAGTAAAATGCAGTTCGTTAATTAAATTTTTAACTTCAAAACTGGTAGCCGATACAATTAAAATCTGCATATTATTTTCACAGTTTGGATTTATTACTAATATTTGTATAAAAATAAAACAAAGATAAATGGAAATTATAAATAATGGACTAGGCGAACATAATAGTTGCGGATATACCCGAATAGATAAATTTAACGATGAAACAACTGAGAAACTATCTTATCATTATAAAGAAATTTTAAAATTGACTGGTGATGATTATGAACGTGAGGGTCTGGTAGATACCCCGTTACGAGTTGCTAAGGCAATGCAGTTTTTGTTGCAAGGTTATGATCAGGATCCTGAAAAAATTATTAAAAGTGCCCTTTTTAAAGAGGATTACAAAGAAATGGTAATTGTGAAAGATATTGAGCTTTATTCATTGTGTGAGCATCATATGATTCCATTTTTTGGAAAAGCACACGTTGCGTATATTCCAAATGGTCACATTACTGGTTTAAGTAAGATTGCCCGGGTTGTTGAGGCTTTTGCCCGAAGGTTACAAATACAAGAGCGTTTAACGATGCAAATCAGGGACTGTATTGAAAATACTTTAAGCCCGCTTGGCGTAGCTGTGGTGATTGAAGCCCAGCATATGTGTATGCAGATGCGCGGTGTTCAAAAGCAAAATTCAGTTACCACTACTTCGGCATTTACAGGTGCATTTTTAAGAACGGCAACACGCGAAGAGTTTATACATTTGATAGGGTCGAAACTTCATTAAAAATTGGTCATTGGTGTTTATTGGTCACTGGTCATTTGTTTCGCTATCATTGGTCATTAGGTCATTTTTTATCAAGGGAAGTTTTACCGCGTGTTGCCAAAGCTTTAGTGGTAACAGAGCATAGGGCTAGTGTCAAGTCAAGTATAATTTGACGGTAAAAAGTTTTTCTTGCGACATTTTAGCTTTGACATAACACTAGTGGTTTTGCTGTCATTTATTGTTGATAGAATTTAATGGCTATGGTTCAGATGTTCTGTGATGCTAATAATTATTCGTTTTGTGCTAATTGACAGGTAATTAGAAATTCG
>JAOZNO010000899.1 GCA_029933755.1 Bacteroidales bacterium
TATATTATGAACGGATTACGGGAATGCAGAATGCAATAAATCGTGAAAAACAACTTAAAAACTGGCATAAGGAGTGGAAATGGAATCTGATAAAAGAAGAAAACCCTGAATTGATGGATTTGGCCAAAGATTGGTTTACGGTAGAGGCTATCATAGAGCATAAAAGACCCTGAAACAAGTTCAGGGTGACAAATAATGAACGTCATTCCGAACTTTTCGGAATCAAATATTAACCAATGAAAATAGGGTATATTTACTTCATGAGTAATAAAAACCAGACTTAATAGATAGTATCTAATTTGTCTATAATATCCTATTTTAAAGTTTTTTTTTAATATATGGAGCTTATTTAAAGATTTGCAGAAGTTGGCAGTAAACAGCACACAGTATGCAATAGCTCAACAAAGTCTTACTGAGAACTGAATACTGTTCTTGTTTAAAAATAGTAAAAAACACAAAAAAACACAAAACGCTGACTTTATGGACGCACACTAATTATGTTTCACTTCCTTTCAAAAACACTATCGTTTCTATTCAGCCCATTAAGTTGGGTATTTATTCTCCTCATCATCGTTTTTTTTCTTAAAACCAAAAAATGGAAGAAAAGGTTAATATACACTTCTGTTGTAGTATTATATCTTTTTTCTAACAATTACATTTTCTATTTAGCAGCTTCAAAATGGTATATAAAGCCTGTAAAATTAGAAACCCACCAACAGTTCAAGTATGCGATTGTTTTGGGTGGCATGGCTAATTTTGATGAAGAAGTAAAACGTATAAAATTTTCAGAATCTGCTGACCGTTTAATGCAAGCTATACACTTATATAAAACAAACCATATTGAAAAAATACTTATCAGTGGAGGTTCAGGAAGCATCTTCTATCCTGAAATGATTGAATCAGAAATTGTACGTACTTATTTAATTCAAATTGGAATACCCGAGTGTGACATTCTTATTGAAAACAAATCGAAAAATACCTGGCAGAATGCAAGTTTCACAGCAAAATTATTAGATAATAATAAAAACTACTTACTTATAAGTTCATCAATACATATGCGCCGGGCAACTGCCTGTTTTAAAAAAGCAGGAATAAAAACACAGCCCTACCCCAGCAATCAATTAGACTCCAGTTTTAAATATAGCCCTGGCAGCCTATTGCTACCAAACGCCTCAATATTGAGTAGCTGGGAATTACTAATTCATGAAATTGCCGGATATTTTATTTATTGGATTAAAGGCTATGTTTAAGCGGAATAATAAAGCTTAATTTGTTAAAAAAATATAAATACCTTCATGTCCTGAATTCTAAATTGTATCTTTGCGAAAACTTTTGGAAAAACGCAACTATGTATAATTTATTAAAAGGAAAAAAAGGAATTATTTTTGGTGCATTAGATTCTAAATCAATAGCATGGAAAGTAGCCGAAAAAGCACATGAAGAAGGTGCAATTTTCACTTTAACGAATACACCGGCAGCTATGCGCTTTGGTGAGATTAACGAACTAGCAGAACAATGTAATAATGCTACAGTAATCCCTGCTGATGCAACAAGTATTGAGGATATTGAAAATTTAATTACCAAATCAATGGAAATCCTTGGTGGAAAAGTAGATTTCATACTACATTCCATTGGTATGTCACTAAATGTTAGAAAAGGCAGGCCATATGATGATTTAAATTACAACTACTTCCAAAAAACATTAGATATTTCAGCCTTATCTTTTCATAAAGTTATACAAGTAGCACGAAAACTGGATGCTATAAATGAATGGGGGTCAATAGTTGCCTTATCATATGTTGCAGCACAAAGATCTTTATACGGATATAACGACATGGCCGATGCTAAAGCAGTTTTAGAATCAATTGCACGTAGCTTTGGATACATTTATGGTAGAGACAAAAAAGTAAGAATTAATACAATTTCACAATCACCAACAAGAACAACTGCTGGTAGTGGTGTAAAAGGAATTGATGGATTAATTGATTTCACAGATAGAATGTCGCCATTAGGAAATGCGGATGCTGCTGAATGTGCTGATTTCTGCATTACCATGTTTTCAGATTTAACCAGAAAGATTACTATGCAGAATATTTTTCATGATGGAGGTTTTTCAAATATGGGGATGAGCTTACGAGCTATGACCCAGTATAACAAAAGTTTTGATGAGGGTGAATTTGAATTAAACGAATAATTAGTCTCAGCAAGAAAACGGCAATAATT
>JAOZNO010000900.1 GCA_029933755.1 Bacteroidales bacterium
TCGAATTAACACACTTAAAAAGAAAAGCAATATGATTTGTAACTATTCAGTTTAAGAAGCCAATTTCATACAAAAAACGCTAAAAAATGAATGCAGAGCATTCATAAACTTTGTATACTTTGCGTAAAAATAAGGTAACTATATAATTACTATGGTTTTATAATAATAGTGAATCTGTATCTTTTATAAATATTAAAACGAACTTTTCTCTAGTGAAAATAATAAAAACAGAAATACCGGAAATAATAATTATTAAGTCCCGGGTATTTGGTGACGATAGAGGATACTTTTTTGAAACGTTCTCTAAAAGAAAATTTGAAAAACAAGTATTTAACACTGAATTTGTTCAGGATAATGAATCAGAATCTTCTTATGGTGTTTTGCGTGGACTGCATTACCAGTTACCGCCATTTTCCCAATCAAAATTAGTTAGGGTAATTAGTGGCGAAGTCCTAGATATAGCTGTTGATATTCGTAAAGGCTCAACAACATTTGGAAAACATGTGGCTGTAAAATTATCTGGCAAAAATAAATACCAATTATTTATTCCCAGGGGGTTTGCACACGGTTTTGTAGTTCTAAGCGATAAAGCTATTTTTTCATACAAGGTTGATAACTACTATAATGCAGCTAGCGAAGCTTCCATAAAATTTGATGATATGGAACTGGATATTGATTGGTTATTAAATAGCAAAGATTTTAAATTATCTACGAAAGATATTGAAGCACCTTTATTTAAAGATGCAAAATTGTTTAATTAGTGACTATAAGAAAACACCAATAACTTCGTTATGCTTACCTTGAAAACAGATCATTTACAAAAGTAAACTCACTGTTTTCAAGGCTTCACAAGTCTTGTTCTTGTCGTTTTTTATGAGCCACTCAAAAATATTACGTTTTCTTAGAAGGACTAATTATAATGAAAACTTATACCTATAATTTAATGATTGATGACGGCGCTTGGAAAAGCCGCTTAGCGGGTTATTCTATTAAAAGTAAAAATGTATTAATCTGTAATCTGTCTATTAAAAATCTGCTTAGCGGCTGAATACAGAAAATTACACTTTTCGGAGCAGACTCATTGGTATTTTATTTCTAATTTCTAATCTTATCCCTGAGAAAAATCAAAGGGCTAACCTATAATTTCAATTAATGAACATATTAATAACAGGTGCTAACGGTCAACTAGGTTCTGAATTTAAAGAAATTCAAAAAAAAGAAAAACAGCATCACTTCTATTTAACTGATTTGGAAGAATTAGATATAACTAACTTTATAGGAGTAAATAAGTATATTAATGAAAATGATATTGATGTAATAATTAATTGTGCGGCTTATACTGCTGTTGATCAAGCTGAAGATGAACCTAAAATTGCACAAGAAATAAATGTTCAGGGGCCAGAGATTCTTGCAAAATCTGCTGCAAAAAATGCTTGTAAATTAATTCATATTTCTACCGATTATGTTTTTGATGGAAACAAAAATACACCATATACTGAAAATGACATAGTAAGCCCACTTGGTGTATATGGAAGTACGAAATATAGAGGTGAACAAATGCTTATTTCCTCTAAAGCTGAAGCCATAGTCATCCGTACATCCTGGTTATACTCCTCATATGGTAATAATTTTGTAAAAACCATGATGCGCTTGGGCAAAGAAAAAGAAAACTTAAAAGTTGTTTATGACCAAATAGGCACTCCAACTTATGCTTATGATTTGGCCTTGGCGATAATATCAATAATAAATTCCGGTAAAAAGCTTAACAGAAAACGCTCAATTTATCATTTTTCTAATCATGGAGTAGCCTCGTGGTACGATTTTGCCTTTAATATTATGGAAATAGCTAATATTGATTGCTATATTAGCCCAATTGAAAGCAAAGACTTTCCAACAAAAACGGTACGTCCATTTTATTCGGTACTTAATAAAAGTAATATAATTAAGGATTTTGATATTAAAATACCCTATTGGAAAGATTCATTAGCAGTTTGTATAAAAAGAATGAAGAAATGATGGATAAAATGGCTGTGGGTAAAAATTTAAATGGATAGTCCGCAGATGACACTAATGAACGCAGATAAATCAATAAAAGAAATCTGTGTTAATCTGAGATAATCTGTGGATAAATAAAACATCAACGTTTTACAACAAAAAGATAAATAATATAGTCCGCAGATGACACTAATGAACGCAGATAAATCAATAAAAGAAATCTGTGT
>JAOZNO010000901.1 GCA_029933755.1 Bacteroidales bacterium
TCACGAATCAATTTTAAACAAACTATGACAATTATAATTATTTATAAAACTAATGTATTTTACTTGATTATGTAATAAAAAACTGTTAATTTCCCCAAATTAATAAAGTTTAAATTAATCTACTTTTAAATAATCAGTTTAATAAATAATTGAGACAAATGAGTACAGAGAATAAATCATTCGGAAAAACAATAACATCATTTGGTAAAACCTTTTGGGTTGCCAGTATTATGGAACTATTTGAGCGTTGGGCATGGTACGGTTTATTTGCCGTTCTGGCACTTTATCTTACAGGTTCTACAGATGATGGAGGATTAGGCTTTACCCATATAGAAAAAGGACAAATCATGGGGTATGTAACCGGCATCCTTTACTTGCTTCCTTTACTTACAGGAGTTATTTCTGATAAAATTGGCTACAAACTATCGCTTGTGATTGCCTATATCATTTTAATTACGGGTTACTACCTTATGGGCGAAGTATCAAGTTTTGGCACTGTTTTTCTTGTGTTTTTATATGTTGCTGTGGGAGCTGCCATGTTTAAGCCGGTTGCATCAGCAATTATTACCAAATCAACTGATAAATCAAACTCAACCCTGGGTTTTGGTATTTTCTATATGATGGTAAATGTTGGTGGTTTTATTGGGCCTGCTTTTTCATCAACTTTAAGAACTCAACTTGGTTGGAAAATCGTATTTTTACAGGCATCCATTGTAATATTTATTAACTTATTAATTGTACTGTTTTTCTTTAAAGAACCAAACAGGGAGAAGTCAACAGAATCTTTGGGCGAAGCCATACGTAGTGCCTTAATAAATATATGGGAAGCACTTAAAGATAGTAGACTTTCCGTTTTATTGGTAATAATGGTTGGTTTTTGGACCATGTTCAACCAATTATTTTATACCCTTCCTACTTTTATCGAAGATTGGGTAAACACCCATGCATTGCACGATTCAATAGCTCAAATTTCACCTTGGCTAGCCAGTTTTATGAGTGGTGGTGGAGATTCAGTTAATCCTGAAATGTTAATCAATATTGATGCAGGTGCTATCGTTCTTTTACAAATTATAGTATCTTATTTTGTACTGAAAATACGACATGTAAGCGCAATGATTACAGGATTTATTATTGCTGCTATTGGTATTGGCTTAACATTTTATACCGGTAATGGTTTATATACTATATTGGGTATTGTGATATTTGCTATTGGTGAAATGATGACCAATCCAACATTTTCTTCGTTTATTGCACTTATTTCTCCAAAAGGAAAGGAAGCTCTTTATATGGGTACCTATTTTGTGCCCGTGTTTGCAGGTAATATCTTAACCAAATATGTGTCAGGAGACTTGTATCAGGCATGGTCTGATAAACTGACTCTTTTACAAACAGAAATGGGAAAAAGAGAAATTTCTATGCCGGAGATATCAGCTGAGTTTACAAAAAATAATTATTTTGAAACAGCCTCAGAAAAACTGGGTATGACACAAGTTGAAATGACTCAAATGGTTTGGGATACTTACGATCCAAATAAGATTTGGTATGTGATTGTGGGTATTGGTGTGGTCACCATATTTGCTTTATTTATCTATGACCGATTGGTGATTCGACCAAAAGAAAAGAAAAGCTAATAAGCTAAGTATATTCGGTGGTGTTTTTACAACCCTCCGTAGAACCTTGAGAGGTGCACCAGTGGGCTTTAGGCTCACTGGCCATCTACTTGACTAGTAATTGTTTATTCACTACGAAAATTATTGCTAATGAAGATTAACGCATCGTTAAAAGCAGCATTAAAGTAAATACCATCATGTTTCCCATCTCTTACTCTATATTCATGTGATACATCCAAATCACGTAGTTTGATGTGAAATAAAGAGTTTCCTTTATATAAATAATCATCGTCACCAATATCAACATAATAACTGACTTGATTAATTTTTTCCCTTGGAGAATTATTGATGATATAAAGAATACTATTTGTGTTCCAAAAATCAGTTATTCGTTTTTCCTCTCTTTCAATTTCACCATAAGCACTTCTATATCTCATTAGAAATTCTTCGTGCGGCATATCTATTATTTCTATATCCTTTTTGCCTTAAACATCAAACTCATAATTAATGATGTGGGCTTATGTGCGGAATGCTTAAACAGTTAAGTATTCTTTGCACATTTGAGCCAAGCCAAATACCTTTATGGTCAAAGATAGTAAGAAAAATGA
>JAOZNO010000902.1 GCA_029933755.1 Bacteroidales bacterium
ATCCTGAAATAATAAAATCCTGAAAACCATCGTTGTCATAATCTGCCCATGAAGCAGAAGAATACATAACACCTGAAATTTCGTCAAATGTGGAAAAATTTTCAAATTCAGAAATTCCCGGATTAGAAAAGCTACCATTACCTGTATTTGTATATAGTCTGGTGCAATAATCTCCTAAATAAGAGCCCATTAAAATAAAATCTGTATAACCATCGTTATTGTAATCGGCACAAGCAATTGATGCATTACTCAGTGTGGGTAAGTCTAATTGGATATCAGTAAAAGTACTGTCTCCATTATTTTTATAGATTTTTGTGAATGTTTTTTCATTTATTAAACTACCTGAAATAATAAGATCCGGATAATTATCATTATTGTAATCAAATTTCTTTATAGATGCATCAAAGTCAATTTTTTGCAGGATATCAATGTCTGAAAAGGTTTCATCCTGATTGTTACTTAATATTACAAAATCCTGAAAAGGGTCAAATTTGCCAATAGCAACATCCTCGAAATTATCAATATTATAATCTATAAATAAAAATGGTGTGCCACCAAAGTTTATATTTTCTTTAGTAAAAGTACCCCCGTTGTTTTTAAATATCCCATTGGATAAAACATCAATCCAACCATCGTTATTATAATCTCCTATATCGATTCCGTTTTTTCCCTGAGCCACCTCAAATTCTTCTTGCATAGTAAATGTTTCGTCACCATTGTTTTTATATAGTTTTGAATTATTCGTTGTAGAACCAAACAAAACATCTTCAAAGCCATCATTATTAAAATCAAAGCACTTTATTACTGACCCAGGATGATTAACACTAAAATCAATAGAAAGGGCTGTAAAACTATTGTTCCCATTATTCTTGTATAATGTGATTAAGGAACCTATGTCGGTATTTCCGGAAATATAAAAATCGAGGTCTCCATCGTTATTATAATCCGACCAAGCTACTGCACATTTATAAAACCCTGACAGCACAATGCCAGTTTGTTCTGTAAAAGTTTCGTCACCGTTGTTTTTGTATATTTTGGTCACTTTTCCTTCAGCGCTTTCTCCGGCAAGCAGCAAATCAAGATTACCATCATTATCATAATCACCCCAGGCAACATCACCATTTTTTACAGGGGTGAATTGAAACATATCCTGTGCAAAAATTGAATTGAAAATTGAAAATAAAAAAATAAAAATCAGGTGGAATGCTATTAACTTCTTCATAGGGTAAAGGGTTCGTTAATATTTGATCTCGGTAAAATATTTTGATACCTAAAAATATAAAATAATTGTTTTATTTCCAATTAATTACCCGTATTTTTTGACCAATGGAAAAGCTTATTTAGGTACAGGTTTACTGTAATACCGTTACAACTATATAATAGTCATGTATTGCTGAAAAAACTATTTGAATTAAAAAGCACAAATTATTCTCTTTTTTTCCATGACTCTATATCAATTTGGGCTTGTGTTTTTAATAATTTAAAAAGGCAGCTAACATTTCTAAATACTGATCGAAATAAGTGTTGTGTTTTTATTATCTTCACAAAAGCAACTGCTATGAGCGATACAACATCAAAAGTTGCGGGAATTGGTAGAATTTTCTTCCGCTCGAAAAATCCTGAAGAAATTAGAAATTTCGGGAATTTGATCCTAAATTATTTTATGAAAAGCAAATTGATAAAACCACATAAAAAAAACCTCCACGGTCTCGCAGAGGTTTTAGCTTTTTGTTGTCCCGCCAAGGCATTAGAACAAATACATATAACACTCTAAAACAAAAAGAATTAGACGTTATCTATATTCACCTATTGGTAAACAAAATATCTATTTTCGATTAAATGCAACTTGATTAATTATTGAGGCTCTAAAGATATTTTTTGTAAACTTCAAATGCAAATACAATCTGTTTCTTTATCAAAATTTCAAAAATATGATAAACAAAGTTTTTAAGCTTAATATACATGTTGTTTTGATATGACTATGAAGCCATAGAAAATTCAGCTCCTTCATCAAAGCGAATACTGAAATTTAATTCTGCCTTTAGTGCTTTAAAAATCTTAATAATTGTTTCAATTTTAGCATTATTTAAGCCTGATTCAATTTTGGATATTTGAGATTTTTTAACCCCTATTAATTCTCCTAACTGGCTCTGAGTTAAGTTTCGTTTTTCTCTGGCCATTTTAATCATTGAACTTAATACTTCTTTATTTAACTCAT
>JAOZNO010000120.1 GCA_029933755.1 Bacteroidales bacterium
AAACTCCTGGCTGAGCAGTGTAGTGTTTTCAAACATAAGAATGTCTGTGGAAAAAAAAACAAATAAAATAATTAATGATTTAAACATCTTCGGTAGTCTTTATTATTATATACATTAACGAAGAAAGCTTATTTTTTCATATTAAGCTAAATGTTTTTGATGAAATTTACCAATAAAGGTCTTTTTTTTAGGGTTGTAAGCATCTATATATGTATATATTAATGTGAATTATTAAACACCTTGTTTAAAATGAATCTAAATAGCAGAAATCGATAAAAAAAGCTGTATTTTTTTTACTTTTGCACAAATGTTAAATAATTAAGGGTTAAAATGTCAAAAGTTATAAAAATAAAAAAAGGCTTAGATATCCATTTAAAAGGACGAGCTGAGAAAGTGCTTGTAGATCTTGGGATATCGGCAAACTATGCAGTAAAGCCTACTGACTTTGAAGGGCTGACACCAAAATTAATGGTGAAAGCAGGGCATGAGGTTAAAATAGGTACACCACTATTTTATGATAAGTATAAGCCCGAAATTTTATTTACCTCACCAGTGAGTGGTACTGTTTCGGAAATAAATAGGGGCGAGAGACGACGAATTTTGGAAGTTATCATAAAAGCGGATGAAAAATCTGAGTATGAAGCTTTCACTAAAGCCAATCCTAAGGATCTTCAAAAAGATGAAATTAAAGAGAATATTTTAAAATCAGGATTATGGCCAGCTATTAGACAAAGGCCTTATGCTATTATAGCAAATCCGTCAGATACTCCTATATCAATCTTTATTTCAGGTTTTGATTCTGCGCCATTAGCACCGGATTACGAATTTGCCTTAAACGATGATATGAACGATTTTCAGACCGGGGTAGATGCTCTTAAAAAAATAACAGATGGAAACGTAAATCTAATTCTACACCAGGAGTTAAATGCGGGCGGCTTATTTAAATCAGTCAAAAATGTTGAGTTTCATGAGTTTAGCGGTCCGCATCCTGCAAGTACAATTGGAGTTCAAATTAATAATATCAAGGCTTTAAATAAGGGTGAAATTGTTTGGTATGTAAATCCAATTGATGTTGCAAAAATTGGAAAATTATTTAATGAAGGAATTTTTGATTCTACTAAAATAATTGCTCTTACCGGTTCTGAGGTAAAAATGCCTCAATACTTTAAGATAACAGATGGTGCAGACTTACTGTCAATTGTGCGCGATAATGTAAAAAGTGGTGATGTACGTTATATTTCAGGAAATGTGCTAACTGGCGAAAAACTTGAAAAAACAAATTTCCTTAGCTATTACGATTACCAGCTAACAATAATTCCTGAAGGAAATCAGCCTGAATTTTTAGGTTGGGGAACACCGGGTTTTGGTAAGTTTAGTATGACAAGAACTTTCTTTTCGTGGCTAAATCCTAAAAAAGAAATGACTTTAGATTCGAACTTACATGGAGGTGAGAGACCTTTTGTTGTGACCGGTGAATTTGAAAAAGTTTTCCCTATGGATATTTATCCTATGCAATTATTAAAAGCAATAATAATTGAGGATATCGACTTGATGGAACAACTTGGAATATATGAGGTGGCTGAAGAAGATTTTGCTTTGTGCGAAGTGATAAATACTTCAAAAATTGAAATTCAAAAACTCGTAAGACAAGGTATTAATGTAATGATTAAAGAATTTAGCTAATATAAATATGAAGGCATTAAGAAATTATATAGATAAAATAAAACCAAACTTTGAAAAAGGTGGAAAGCTGGAAAAGTGGCAGTCCGTTTTTGATAGTTTTGAAACTTTTTTGTATGTACTGGGAGATACAGCACCAAAAAAAGGTGCGCATATTAGAGATGCTATTGACATGAAGCGTGTAATGAGTGTAGTTGTTATTGCATTAGTACCCGCTTTATTATTTGGAATGTGGAATGTTGGTGAATTCCATTTCCTTTCTCTGGGTGAAGATGCTTCATTCATGGAGAAATTTGGACACGGATTTATAAGAGTCATACCATTGGTTTTGGTTTCTTATATTGCCGGACTGGGAACCGAATTTGTCTTTGTTTATATAAAAGGACATGAAATTGAAGAAGGTTTTCTTGTAAGTGGATTGTTAATCCCATTAATACTCCCTGTTGATGTTCCTTTATGGATGGTTGCACTAGCTACTATTTTTGCAGTAATTTTTGGTAAAGAAGTATTTGGTGGAACAGGAATGAATATTGTAAACCCTGCTTTATTAACCAGGGCTTTCTTGTTTTTCGCCTATCCTTCAAAAATGTCAGGTGACACCATTTGGGTTTCTGGCCTTTCAGGGGGCGAAGGAGTTGTAGACGGTTTTTCAGGAGCTACACCATTAGCAAGTGCTGCTGCCGGGGCAATGGATAAACTTCCATCTACCATGGATATGTTTATGGGATACTTGCCTGGTTCAATAGGTGAAACATCAGTTTTGGCTATTTTAATAGGAGCTGCTATTCTGTTATTTACAGGTGTAGGTAGTTGGAAAATAATGCTATCAGTATTTGCAGGTGGTTTCGCTATGGCACTCATATTAAACGTTTTTGCTGCTGATACGAATCCATATATGGCACTTCCTGCCTATCAACATTTATTGCTGGGTGGCTTTGCTTTTGGTGCTGTATTTATGGCAACTGATCCGGTAACGGGTGCTCAAACTGAAACAGGAAAATGGATTTATGGATTCTTAATTGGATTTATCGCAATTATTGTTCGGGTGGTAAATCCTGCTTATCCTGAGGGTGTTATGATGGCAATTCTGCTTATGAATGTGTTTGCACCACTTATTGATCATTACGTAATACAGTCAAATATAAAGAAACGATTAAAGCGTGCGAAAGCTTAAATATTAAAATTTTACAATAATGGATACAAACGGAAATTTATATACATTTATTTATGCATCAGTCCTTGTGATTGTTGTTGCTGCAGCGCTTTCTTTTACGGCATTACAGTTGCAGCCTCTTCAGGAAATGAATGTAAAGAATGAGAAAATGCAGAATATTTTAACTTCTGTACAAGTTGAAAGTACTGCTGAAACTGCAAATGAGATTTTTACAAAATATATTACAAAAAGCTTTGTAATCAATTCTGAAGGAAAAGAACTTGAAGGTAAACAGGCTTTTGATATTAATTTAAAGCAAGAATATAAGAAAAAGTTAGAAGATAGAGTTTTACCTTTATATGAAGCTACCTTAGATGATGGCAGCAACATTCTGGTAATTCCACTAACAGGTAAAGGTCTTTGGGGACCAATTTGGGGATATATTGCCTTAAAAAGTGACATGAACACTGTATTTGGAGCCGTTTTCGATCATAAGGGCGAAACACCGGGTTTAGGTGCTGATATTAATGCCCGTTGGTTTGAAGAGCCTTTCTCCGGTAAAACAATCTATGAAGATGGAAAACTTATAGGAATTAGAGTTCATAAAGGTGGAAAAGGTGCTGCTGAAGCTGCTAAAGACACAGAACATGGTGTAGATGCCATTTCAGGAGGAACAATAACAAGTAAAGCACTTGAAGAAATGGTTTTTGATTGTATTTCAAGTTATAAATCTTATTTAGAAAACAATAAAAAATAATAATCGATGAGTTCAAAAAAATTAAAACTTTTAAGCGACCCTATAAATCTAAACAACCCGATAACGGTTCAGGTGTTGGGTATTTGTTCTGCGCTTGCAGTTACTGTTAAGCTAGAGCCGGCTGTTGTTTTGTCTTTGTCGGTTTTCTTTGTGCTGGCTTTTGCGAATGTTATTATTTCATTGCTTAGAAATACAATTCCTTCAAGAATTAGAATTATTGTTCAGTTAGTAATAATTGCTGCTCTGGTAATTCTTGTCGATCAGGTATTAAAAGCTTATGCATATGATGTTAGCAAACAACTGTCTGTTTTTGTTGGTTTAATAATCACCAACTGTATAATTATGGGTAGACTAGAGGCTTTTGCTCTGGGAAACAAACCATGGCCATCTTTTCTCGATGGTATTGGTAATGCAGCAGGATATGGACTAATTCTAATTATCGTTGCTTTTTTCAGGGAACTACTTGGTTCAGGCTCACTTTGGGGAATTCAGGTAATACCAGATAGCTTTTATAATTTAGGATATGAAAATAACGGTTTTATGATTTTACCTCCTATGGCATTAATGGTTGTTGCCGTTATTATTTGGGTACAAAGATCAAAGTCAAAAGAATTAGTAGAAACAAATTAGGGTAATCTAAAATCTAAAATCTAACATTCTGTTATAATGGAAGAAATTGTAAATATATTCGTTAAGTCAATATTTATTGATAATATGATCTTTGCCTATTTTTTGGGCATGTGTTCATATTTGGCTGTGTCTAAAACTGTACCAACAGCTACAGGGCTTGGATTAGCAGTTATTTTTGTTTTGGGTATTACCGTTCCTGTAAACTATTTAATAGAAAACTTTTTATTGAAAAAAGGAGCTCTTGAATGGATTATGGGTGATGCAGCTGCCAGTATAGATTTAAGCTTTTTAAGCTTTATTATGTTTATTGCGGTTATTGCATCAATGGTTCAACTAGTTGAAATGGTTGTAGAAAAGTTTGCACCAACATTATATTCTGAACTTGGTATTTTTTTGCCACTTATTGCTGTTAACTGTGCTATTTTAGGTGGTGCTTTATTTATGCAGGAAAGAGAGTATACTTCAATTGTTGAAGCAACTTCATTTGCATTAGGTTCTGGTGTAGGTTGGTTTTTAGCTATTGTGGGAATTGCTGCAATACGTGAAAAAATCAGATATTCAAATGTTCCAGCCCCACTTAGAGGACTTGGAATTACCTTTATCATTACCGGCCTAATGGGAATTGCCTTTATGAGTTTTATGGGAATTAAATTATAAACTTTTTATATTAATAGAAATGATTTTATTAAGCGTAAATATAACAGTTATCCTAATTAGTATTTCTGTATTCCTTGTCATTGTTTTATTGCTTGTGTCACTCCTTTTGTATGCTAAGGCTAAATTATTGCCTTCAGGGGAGGTAACCCTTACTATTAATGAAGAAAAAGAAATGGTGGTTTCACCGGGTAGTACTTTACTTTCTACCCTTGGAGAAAACAAAATACTTTTACCTTCTGCTTGTGGTGGTGGTGGAACTTGCGGCATGTGTAAGTGCCAGGTAACTGATGGAGGTGGTGATATATTACCGACAGAAAAGCCTTACTTTTCCAGAAAAGAACAGCAAAATAATTATCGTTTAGCCTGTCAGGTTAAGGTTAAGCAAGATATGAAAATTGAAATCCCAAAAGAAATTATGGGAATCAAAAAATGGGAATGCGAAGTTGTTTCCAATGGAAATGTGGCTACATTTATTAAAGAATTTGTTGTTAAATTACCTGAAGGTGAAACGCTGGATTTTCGTTCCGGTGGATATATTCAAATTGATGTTCCTAAAATTGAAGTTGACTTTAAGGGTATGGATATTGAAAAAGAATATCATGAAGATTGGGATAAGTTTAATATGTGGGGATTAAAAATGAAAAATCCTGAAGAAACTTATCGTGCATACTCAATGGCCAATCACCCTGCTGAAGGTAATATTGTAATGTTGAATATTAGAATTGCCACTCCACCATGGGATAGAGCTAAAAATGGTTTTATGGATGTGAATCCGGGTATATGTTCTTCGTATATTTTCTCAAGAAAACCAGGTGATAAAGTTATGGTTTCAGGCCCTTATGGTGAATTCTTTATACAAGATACCAAACGTGAAATGATGTTTATTGGTGGTGGTGCCGGTATGGCTCCAATGCGTTCACATATTTTTGACCAGTTTAAAACACAGAATACGGATCGGAAAGCAACTTATTGGTATGGTGCACGCTCAAAGCGGGAAATTTTCTACGAAGATGAATTTATTGAATTAGATGAAAAACATGAAAACTTTACGTTTAATGTTGCTTTATCTGAACCAATGGAAGAAGATAATTGGAAAGGCTATGTAGGCTTTATTCATCAGGTAATTTTTGATGAATATTTAAAGAATCATGAAGAACCGGAAGATATTGAATATTACCTTTGCGGACCTCCTATGATGAACGATGCAGTTCAAAAAATGCTGTACGATTTAGGTGTGCCTGATGAGATGATTGAATTTGATGATTTCGGATCATAGCACTAAGTGCTATCTAATGTTGCTTACGCACTCGTGCAAAACTCTTACAATATGCAGGTTGCTTAAAAGTAAATATGCAAATAAAAATATCAGAGTACTTAGCCTGATTAATTCATAAATTTATTAGGTGCTTTGTTAATTATCTATCAATCTGTAATTTAAACATAAATGTCAAAAATATTGAAAAATGATAAACTTACCAAAGGTGCATTTTTTCTTTGTCGGACTCTTCGTTACAAACCTCTTGCAGTATAAACATACAACTTCAAGGTTCGACGCCTCAATTCCAACAAAGAAAAAGCGCATGAATTATTCAGGTTAGATAGTTTTTACAAGAGTTTTTTTGTAAAAACAAAATATATAGGAATGAATTAATAAAAAATGCCATAACAAATTGTTGTGGCATTTTTTATTTATTCGCTAGTCAGTGGATTATAGGGTAATTAAAGTTCAATAAAAAACAGTACCTTTGACTAAAATCCTATAAAAATGAATTTAGATACAAGAAAGTTGTCGTTTATTCAGGAATTTCTTTTAATTCAAAACAAAGATCTTGTAATTGAGATGGAGCAGCTGTTAATGAAACGTAAATTAGAATTACTCGAAAAAGGATTAATACCAATGAGTACAATTCAGTTTAATGATGAAATTGACCTAGCTTTAGAGGATTCTGAAAACGATAAAGTTATAAAAGCTACTGAACTAAAAGAGAAATGGAGTTAGAAGTATATTGGACTCGATTCGCTGAAGGTAAGCTTGACGACATATATAATTATTATGAACTTAAGGCAAGTGCTAAAATTGCCAGAGGAATGATAATTGGCATCATTGACAAAACCATTTTACTGGAAAAAAGTCCTTTTGTTGGACAGAAAGAAGAACTTTTATCTGACCGTCCTCAAAATTTCAGATACTTAGTATTTAAAAATTACAAAATCATCTATTGGATTAATCAAAACAAGAAAAGAATAGATGTTGTCAATGTCTTCAATACAAGACAAAATCCCTCTAAAATGAAATCCTTTCCTACCGAAACTTATAAGTAAAAAATGATCCTGTATCAAATTAAAAAGAATAATACATACTGATGACAAAAAATAAAATTTTAGCAGTATTTATACTCACTCTAAGTTTGAATTCATGCAACACCAAACAGTACTACAAAATTCGGGGATTTACACAAGGAACCACTTATAGCATTATTTATAAAGGCAGTAAAAACTATGAATCTGAAATAGACGATTTACTACACCAGTTTGATATGAGCCTTTCAACTTATGTGGATAGTTCAATTATTTCAAGAATCAACAAGAATGAGAAGAATGTAGAAACTGATGAATTATTTGAACAATTTTTTGAAAAATCACGAGAGGTTTATAACAAATCAGATGGTTATTTTGACATTACGGTAGCACCATTAGTGAATGCATACGGTTTTGGCTTTGCAAAAAAATCAGATGTTGATAGTGTTTTAATCGACAGTATTATGGCGTTCGTAGGGATGAATAAGCTTGACTTTCAAAATGGAAAACTGATTAAGTCAGACCCTCGTGTTATGCTTGATGGTAATGCCATTGCGCAGGGACAATCTGTTGATTTTATTGCTGATTTCCTGATAGACCAGGGAGTGTTAAATTATCTTGTAGAAATTGGTGGCGAAGTTCGTGCTCAAGGTATCAATGACCATGCTGAAACCTGGCGTGTTGGAATTGATAAACCTATTGATTATTCTGATGAACAAAATAGATCTTTACAGGCTATTATTCGATTAAAGAATAAATCGCTTGCTACTTCTGGTAATTATCGTAAGTTTTACGAAAAAGATGGCGTAAAGTATGGTCATTCAATTAATCCTAAAACAGGTAAACCTGCAATGCAATCAATATTAAGTGCTACCATTATTGCAGATGATTGTATGACAGCCGATGCCTATGCCACTACCTGTATGGTAATTGGCCTTGAAAAATCAAAAGTGTTACTTTCAAAAATGAAAGAACTGGATGCTTACCTTATTTATACTGACCCTGATGATGGCAGCTATCAGGTTTTTATGACAGAAGGGGCTAAGGATATGATAGAATAAATGTGTGGATTTGGTACTTCGACTCAGTAAGCAATTAGGAAGTTTGGAAATAAGGTGACTTGCAAAGTTTTTAAAACTTGGAAAGTCTTGGTATTGAAAAGATGAGAGGATGTGGAAATATTTGTCCTAATTCGTCATTGAACCGAAGGTATTACCTTCATTTAATGCTCGTCATGGTGAGGAACAGCCTGTCCCGCCTAAGCGGGAAAGCCATACCCAGAAGTATCCTCTGCAGTTTATTCATTGAATAAGCCACTTTCGTTTTTGTAGGAGATTGCTTCTCCACTTTTCTTTTTGTTGCTTTTCAACTTAATAATTATTTTAGTGCTTTGTTTATCAGTAGTGTATGTGGTTCGCAATGACGAATACAATTTGGGCTGTGGTTTATTCAACGCTCGTCATTACGATCCGCTGGCTAGCGGAGAAGTA
>JAOZNO010000121.1 GCA_029933755.1 Bacteroidales bacterium
ATTGCTTTAGAAGCATCAGGGAATGCATCCCTACTTTTAAAAATACCTCCACTAAAACAGGCATCTGTAATAAGTAAACTATGCTTAGTTGATATACCTCGCATATAATCTCTTATTGTACTGTTTGCCAACCATGTACCTCTATTGTTACTTACCGCATCTGATGGCAACCAATATCCCTGTTTAAATCTTTTATCCCAAAAACCATGTCCTGCATAAAAAATCAAAAGATTATCATTTTCTGAAAGGTTATCAAAATAATACTCTAAGGCCATTGTAATTTCATTACTGCCAGGATTTCTTAAAAACTGAATATTCTCTTGTTTAAAATTATATTTAGTTGAAAGTACTGAATATATTTTTTCAGCATCAGCAACCGGATTATCTAAATCATTAATTAAAGGATCATCATAATCCTGAACACCAATAATAAGCGCATGATATTCACCGGTATTAATCAGTTTATTATCATCTTTAATAAAAAAATCTGTATAAACAGGCTTATCATTTAATTCAATAGTAAACATTTCATTAGAAATATTGTTCTTACTGTCAATAGCCTTAATACTTACGGTGTTTAAACCACTTTTCAATCCTAAATTAACTTGGTAAAAACCGTATTCATTTTCAATTAGCCTTATATTGTTAACCGAAACAAAAGACACCTGATTTTCATCTTCAACTTTTAGGCGGATTATTATATTTCTGTCTTCAACAATATGCTTAAAGCCCCTTTTAACCTCTGGCGAAACAATGCTTATTACCGGAGGTATTAAGTCCGTCGCAAGATAATCAACTCGTAACTCCACCTCAATATCCCCATTATAACTATAGGCAGCTCCTGTTATGAAATCAGTAGGAAATGTAAAAACGAAAAAAACTGTAGCTGCACAATTTACCCATAATATTTCATCAATTTTTCGGTAATCCTGAACTTTCACATCTATATAACCACCTTTATGGAAAACATAATTATACTCATTCTTTAAATTAAACCTACTTGCCTTAACTTTCCTGGGAACTTCAATATGGCAGGGAGTAATTTTATTGGTAGATCGTCCGTTCACAGTCACTTCAGCACCTTGAGGACTTGAATTTAAATTAATAACCTGACTTGTTCCATTAAACATTGTAGCACAAGAACCAAAGAAAAATCCAAGTATTAAGCTTATAAGTAATATGATAATTGTTTTTTTTCTCATCATAATTATTTACCCTATTTAAGAAAAATTGGTAATTTGATTTAATACAAAGATACGATAAGCTAGATTAAAACAATATTGCAGGCTTAGGAAAACTAGAAAAGCTACAGAGAACTCAGTAATTCCACTAATAATAATTGCTTGGGTTTAGGTTTTTCCGTATTTGAATTTAAGCACATCCAACCCTAAACTAAACGCTTTTTTTTGAGAACTTTACACATTCTTTGTATAACTCTTGTGTAATAGCTTTTTTGTAATGAGCTTAAAATTTCCCCCGATATAATATATACCACCACAAGAGATAATATCAAACCTATAATTCCCGCAATAATAATATTATTAATCACTTTCTTGGATTCGGCCATAACGTGATTGATATTTACAAGAATCCCTGAAGACAATGGAGTTGATGTTTCCCCAATAGTTAAAGGCGTAAATGAGACTATTAAATCACTTTTCGTATCGGTTTGGCTAGCATAAAGAAAAAAAGCTTCTCCATCTCTAATTCTTTGTGATATTTGATGTTGCTCGTCTTCATCCGGATTTACTTCAGCAAAGGTTTTTCCAATTAAAGCTTCTTCTGGGTACGCAATATAAACTCCTTCATTAGACATAAAAAAGGCATAATCGTCCTCATCATTAAATGGCTTAATATCTGCTACACGCTTTTTAAACGGTCAGACTTCTAAATCCTTTAAAGTTCGCTGTTTTTTCTATGATTTTAAACAGCAATCCATTTAAATTTATATTGCTTTTCAGGAATTATTACTCTTTCAGAAATAATTTGCAACCTATTAGGTAAAGCTATTAAATAATCCCGGGCTCGTTCAGCAGTATCATTTATGCCCGTTATATTTTCAATATTCCATTCTTTTAACAGTGACTTTAAAATATCAATATAATCCTGAGTAGTATATACTTTAATACGTTGAGCAGCATCAGAAAAATGAGTAAATAATTCACCAATTTTTCCACCTGATTCTCTTAAAAAATGTGCGGGCATTATAATTCTTTTTTTCATCATATCTTCTAAAGCCAGCATTACTTCATTAGGGTCAATTTCAAATATACGTTTGATAAAATTTGCATAAGCTTTTGCATGCCTAGCTTCATCAGCAGCTATAACACCACAAATCTTTGCTAATATATTATTCCCTGTTTTTTTTGCAAATGTGGCTACTCTCCTATGCGAAAGGTTTGTTGCCAATTCCTGAAACCTGGTATAAATAAAACTTCGATAAGGATCATTACTTGTTTGAATATCAAACCCATCATTTATAAGATACTGGGTGGTAATTTCCATTTCTTTCATATTAACCCTACCGGATAAATAAAGATATCTATTCAATAAATCACCATGACGATTTTCCTCTGCTGTCCATGCTCTCACCCATTCTGACCAGCCTTTTTTGTTTCCAGAATCAACACCATCGATACCCATTAACCACGATTCATACGTAGGTAATGCTTCTTCAGTAATCGCATCTCCAATTAATACTGCCCACAAATCATAACTCATTTCTTTGCCCATCGCTTGCATCTCTTTTAGTTCGTCAATAAAACCAGCTTTATTTGAGTCAGGAAGTAATTCAGCAGGTTGCCAATTCTCTTCAATTGGTCTTAAATATTCATTAAGCAATTCATCCATTGATTCTTCCAGAGTTTGCATTACTTCCTTGCGTACATTTGATAATTTCATCTATAAATATTTTTAATAAAGTTTTTTCAATTTTAGCAGTCGAAAATACCTTAAAACACTTACTGTATAAAACAGTATTAATAATCATTTTACAATTATGATTATTACAACAATTTGATTAGGAATAAAATGATGAAATCGTAGCTGTAAAACCTCGCTACCAGACAGTAAAAACTATTACAAACTATCAGGCCTTTATGTTTTGATGTTTGATTTAATTATATTCTATTTAGAATCAAACTTTGAAGCCATTGTTTTTTTGCAGAATCTAAATTATTCATCAACACGACTAATCCTGATTATCCTACTACCCAAATTAACAGGTTTGCCTTCTTTAGTAATTGCTGTTATATTAGCAAAATAGAGACTGCCACGATTTTTAGTGCAATATTTAATGTGTTTTTTTGCCGGACTACTCAAAATATTTGAATTGTGCTTAACAGACCAGTCAATACTGCACATTGAAGAGCAAATAAAACCTGTTATTATAATATCTGGATTGTTTGTTTTTAAGGTATCTGTTTTCAGAATATCTTGCAGATTATAGCCCTTTGTAGCGGGAAATTTATTGTTAAAAACTAACATAAGTTCATCATAATCCTGGGCAAAACCAGCTAAGCTAATAATTAACATTACCGTTATGGAAATAATTTTTTCCATTATGTAAAAGTTTTTAATTTGAATAAAGAATAATTTTTGATTTTTTGCTACCAAAATAATGATAGTGGTGTAAAAGCAATACAAAATACACTTTTTTCATATTCCATACACTTCACTCTATCCTGTAACATTTTTTTATTGTGTGTCTTTAACAAAGTTAATCAATAAAATGATCAAATTAAAACACTATGCTCTATGTATTTTACAAAAACCAGATTTATTTTTATATAATTTAAATTAAGCTATAACTATACATATATTGATTATTTAATTTTAGTGTTTACAAACATTTGGCAGAACTTATTACATCTAAATAATTATCTTTAATTTCGTAACTATATTTTGCTGTTAAAAGGATGTAAAAACAAATAAAACAATAATTATGAGTTACAGAATTGAAAAAGACACTATGGGCGAGGTAAAAGTACCTGCAGATAAGTACTGGGGTGCCCAAACACAAAGATCATCAGAAAATTTTAAAATTGGCGATCCGGCTTCAATGCCCAAAGAAATAATTAAAGCATTTGGTTTTCTTAAAAAAGCTGCTGCGCACACTAATTTTGAACTTGGTGTTTTAGCAGAAGAAAAAAAAGAGGCTATATCGCAGGTTTGTGATGAAATTATTGAAGGTCAATTAGACGATCAGTTTCCATTGGTTATATGGCAAACGGGTTCAGGAACTCAATCAAATATGAATGTGAACGAAGTAGTTTCTAACCGATCACATGTTCTTAAAGGCGGAAAACTTGGTGAAGGTGACAAGCTTATACATCCAAATGATGATGTAAATAAATCACAATCATCAAACGATACTTTTCCAACAGCAATGCATATTGCTGCATATAAAATGTTGGTTGAAACAACCATCCCGGGAATTGAACTTCTTAGAGATACTTTAGCAAAAAAAGCGGAAGATTTTAAAGATATTGTTAAAATTGGCCGAACACACTGGATGGATGCAACACCTTTAACATTAGCACAGGAATTTTCAGGTTATATTTCACAATTAGACCATGGTTTGATTGCTTTAAAAAACACTTTTGCTCACCTTTCAGAAATTGCATTAGGTGGTACAGCAGTTGGAACCGGAATTAATACACCAAAAGGCTATTCTGTATTGGTTGCTAAAAAAATTGCTGAATTTACAGGTTTACCATTCGTAACAGGTCAAAACAAATTTGAAGGACTTGCTGCTCACGATGCAATTGTTGAATCTTCAGGAGCTTTAAAGACAGTTGCGGTAAGTTTAATGAAAATTGCAAATGATATTCGTTTAATGGCTTCTGGCCCACGTTGTGGAATTGGTGAATTAATTATTCCTGCAAACGAACCGGGTTCATCCATTATGCCGGGTAAAGTTAACCCTACCCAAATTGAAGCAATGACCATGGTTTGTGCCCAGGTTATTGGTAACGATGCAGCTATTGCTATTGGTGGTATGAACGGTCATTTTGAACTTAATGTTTATAAACCAGTAATGATTTATAATTTCCTTCAGGCTGCTCGATTAATTGGTGATGCTTGTGTTTCATTCACGAATAATATGGCAGTTGGTATTGAGCCAAATAGAGAAATTATTGGCAGTTATCTGGAAAATTCGTTAATGTTGGTTACTGCGTTAAATACACATATTGGTTACGAAAAAGCCGCCAAGATTGCTAAAAAAGCATATACTGAAAATACCAGTTTGCGCAAAGCAGCTTTAGAACTAGCTTACCTTACCGATGAAGAGTTTACTTTGTGGGTTGACCCGGGTAAAATGATTGGTTCGTTGGATTAACTGGTTTTCTATAATAGAAATGTTGAAATCCCTGAATTTAAATGATTCAGGGATTTTTTATTTAGTAGCTATAAATGCAGTACATCAACTGAACATTTATGGCTTTTTTTCTCAACAAACTTAAGCTTATTTTGAAAACAAGTACATCTAAATAAAATCTTGGCATACAAATTGGATAATCTTATTTAAAAAAGTTCAAGTTTTATAGAATTATATCGTTAAGCATTGTCTTTTTTATTGTGTACAAATTTTGCACTAAATTAAAGTATTGTAGAATAATGACAATTAAGATGCAACTTTGAGCAATTATAAAATACTCTTTGCTCATTAAAGTAGATTTTGGTACACTTTTTGAAACTTTTTTTAATATAGGAATAACAAAATGATTAATTAATAATTTATTCAAATAGCCATATCATGGAAAATGCAAAAATGTTAAATACAATAAGGGTTGAAAGAGCAAAAATGAACATAACCCAAGCTGAACTAGCAGAACAATTACATGTTTCGAGGCAAACAATCCACTCAATTGAAACAGGAAAGTTTGTACCATCAACGGTTTTGGCTTTAAAAATTGCCAGATATTTTAATGTTGACTTCAGCGAAGTTTTTCAATTAGCAGAAGAGGTTTAATAAAAATTTACATATTCATAGCATATAATGCTGACTTAATCTTAAAAAAAATGCAAAATACTATTAGAGTTGAAAGAGCAAGATATAAAATTACTCAGGCTCAATTAGCTGAAAAAGTAGCTGTTTCAAGACAAACAATTCATGCTATTGAAACTGGGAAATTCGTACCATCTACCGTTTTGGCTCTTAAAATTTCAAAATTCTTCAATGTTGAGCTTGAAAATATCTTTCAGTTGGATTCGGAAATTTAAGAAAACTACTTTTTCTTATCTGCATAATTTGAATTTTATTATTATTTAATAATATGCCACGGCAATTGCTGAGAGTCTCAGTAATTGCACAGCTTACCAAAGCATAGCAGCCGAAAATATTCCGATTACATGAGCACCTTCAAAAAGCAGTTATATGAAATAGTTTTTGAAGCCGACACACCTAAAGGGAAAGCTTTTGATATTGCACTTCTTGTTTCTATATTACTAAGTATTTTACTTGTAATGTTAGAGAGTGTTAAGGAAATTAATGAAACGTTTGGAGAGCTAATACTTACTCTTGAATGGATAATTACCTTCTTTTTCACTATAGAATATTTCCTCCGCATTTATATTGTAACTAAACCATCTAAATATATTTTTAGTTTTTACGGAATTATAGATTTGTTATCTGTATTGCCTTCTTATATTGGATTAGTCTTTGCAGGCATAAGCGGGCTGATGGTTATTCGTGCATTACGTTTATTGAGAATATTCCGAATCCTAAAGCTTAGCAGATATGTGTCAGAAAGTAAGGTTATAATATCTGCTTTGAAAGCGAGCAGAACAAAAATAAGTGTTTTTCTGTATGCAATTGTCATGATTGTGATAATTATTGGTACTATAATGTATCTTATTGAAGGTGAGAAAGGCGGTTTTACAAGTATTCCACAGGGAATTTACTGGGCTATTGTAACCCTTACAACTGTGGGCTATGGTGATATTGCACCTGTAACACCTGTAGGGAAGCTTATTGCCAGCTTTGTTATGATACTTGGTTATGCAATTATTGCTGTGCCAACTGGAATTGTCACCTCTGAATTTGCCTTAGCTGCAAAAAGCAGAAGAGTTTCCACCCAGGTTTGCCCAAATTGTTTACACGAAGACCATGATCATGAGTCTATTTATTGTAAAATTTGCGGAACCAAATTAAACGAATAATTCATCGCGTTTAGTAGGCGTTTGTTTTTCTTTAACTTTTTCTTCCTGTTTCTTTTCTGTTTTTTTGGATAAACTAAAATACGCCAACATTCCTGCACTCATTGCACCCAAAATAATTATAGCCGAACGCTTGCTAGGAGATTTCTTTATTGCTTTTAGTAGATTAATACTTCCTAATTGTTCTCTGTATTTCAACAACATAGGCAGCATATTCATTAAACCATGCTGTAAATCAAATTGCGATAAAATTTCATCATAAACAATTGGTGCAGTAGTCTTTCCTGAAAGTTTTTTTACTTTTTTCTTAATTTTTTTCGACTTCTTTTCTGCCTTTTTCTCTAACTGTTGTCTTTTATACCGCAAATCTTCCAAGGAACTAATTTCTCTTTCTTTTTGAACTTTTATAAGCATACAGATAGTAATTTAAGATTTGAGAATTAGCTTTGACATAAACCGAACCAATGGTCTGGTTACTAATTTTTTTCTAAAAATAAGAAAGATGATTGTTAATATAAAATATAAACCGCCAACAATCAAAAAGCCCCAATGGTAACCACCAAAAACAAGTCCAAGGTAATAAGATAGTGCAAATGATAAAAACATAAATATACCGGGAATAAGTATTACCAGTATCATAAAACTATAAAACACTGAAAAAAGCACAACTATTTTTTCAGTTATATCAAGGCGTGCAATATCATATTTTAAATCAAGATATTCCTTAGTTTCCTGAATGAGTTTTCCAATCTCTCCAGAAAAATTAAAATCATCATTTTGGTTCATTCCAGGCTTGTGTTTCTTAAATAAAATTCCCCTGCAAAAGAGGGGAACATAAATTATCCGGAATACAAAATACTATGAAACCGGATTAATAAAGGGGAAACGAAAATTATTAAACTGGAAACAATTAAGCTTTAGCTTTTTCCTTTCCAGTTTCTTCTTTTGTAAACTGCTCATATGCTTCCTGAGCTTTGATATATGCTTCCTGTGCCTTTTCACCCAAGTCGTCAAATGTTTCTTTTAATTTCTGACGAGTCTCTTCGCCTCTTTCTGGCGCTAATAATAAGCCTAGGCTGGCTCCTGCCGCTGCACCTGCTAAAAATGCAGCAATAATCCTCCCTGTTCCACTATCCATAACTTTTGTTGTTTTTAATTTGACTTAATACAAATATACTCATTTTAATATTTTAGACCTTAGTATTCTTAATAAATTTGATATAATTCGTAAATTGATATGAATATACAGAAGAAAGGATCCCTGATTTAATATAGTGCGAATAAGTTAAATTACACGCTACGTTTTAATTAGCTGTAATTGATGATAATGAATATCAGAAATTAACTAAATAGAGTTCGTATAATATCAGTTTTTTTATAGTAATTTATTTTTTCACATTCTGTTAAAAGTCAGCAGCTCTCAGCATTCAGTGGCTCTAGTTTAAATATTCTGGGGTACATATAATTATCTTCTATGTTTTAATT
>JAOZNO010000903.1:0-424 GCA_029933755.1 Bacteroidales bacterium
AGCCGGTTGGGCAAACGCCTTGTATACCACTTGGGTTGGCTGTGCTGCTGGCATTACCATCCATAGCTGCTGCCCAGGTATATAATGCACCGTATGTATCGGCTTCGCCGCTTGCGTTATTGTTATAGTAGCAAAAAGCTTTGTCTGTATTATTGTCACCTAAGTTTGCCCATGTTGTATTATCTGTTATTTCATCAATTGCAGTGCCACTTTCATATTGCGTTACTTTTAGGTTTTCAGCCATCCACCATTGGTTACCAATTTTTACGGTGTTGTAAGCATTGTCGTCTTTGTCAGTAACAGTACCGGTTTCATAACCTTGCCAGCCACCTTCGGTGTATAAGTTATTTATTTCTGATTCGGTAAGGGCATAATCGTAAATGCGGATGTCGTCAATAGCACCATTGAAATAATAGCCACTTGG
>JAOZNO010000903.1:434-2213 GCA_029933755.1 Bacteroidales bacterium
ACCACTGCCGCTATTACTTTGTGCAGTAAAAGAAATAAACTCATCTCCATCTATATATCCTTTTAAAATTTCAGTGCCACTAATATCATTTAGTGTTAAAACATAGTGATGCCAATCTCCTTCATTTGTAATTGATATACTACTTGGATTAAATGTATGATCAGTTGTTCTGGCTCGAAAATCAATACTATTTACGCTTCCTGCACCTATTCCAACCCCTAAACCATTACCGGATGATGCTGTTCCAAATTCAATAAATTTTGTAAAATTATTAATATTCCCTCTAGCCCACAAACTAATACTAACCTGCTTATCTACTGGGTTGTCTAGAGGACTAATACTACCAATGTCAATATAATCATCCACCCCATCAAAACTAAAAGCAGAATTCGCATTTCCAAAACGGTCAGTTGTTAAAGTAGCTCCATCCACTGTTCCATCATGATTATTCCCACTTTCATCATTTGCATTTCCGTTAAATGGGTAGTAGGCTACAAGGCCACCTGCCGTAGCTTCCGAAATAGTAAACTCGTCACTGTCATCAACAATATTATCATTACCAATCATGGTAACTTTAATGGTATAATCAGATGCAGCTGTCATCCCTGCTGGTATAGTCCAGCTATAAGGGCTGGTACTTGCTATACTCCCGGCAATTTCTGTTGAAAAAGTTCCATCTTTATATAGTTCAATGCGTACATTTTCTTCAATATTATCTGTCCATGTAATGTTATGTGTGCTGCCCATTTGCCAGTCATCGGTGGCAATAGGTGCCGTTACGTTAATACCTTCTTCGCCTAAAACCTCAAAGTTTTCACTTGTGGCAATAATTTCAGGGAAATCAAAATAGTTTATCTTTATCTGGTAATTGGTGCCCGGCGTAAGCGATTGAGCTACACTCCATGGCTGAATGTTATTGTTTATTTTGTCATCGGCAATATCTGATACCCAGTTTCCGTTTTGGTATAGCTTAATATCCACACGATCAATATCGGTACTGTTCCATTCTATGGTATATTCTCTATTTATGTTCCATTTTGTGTTTGCATTGGGCTGCACCATCGAAATGGCAGGATCGGTTGCTTTAAATCCTTGAAGACTGTATGTGTCATGTATTTCAATGCTCTCTATTCTAATTGCATAAAAATCACCTGCGGTAACGGCATCTGAAGGTAAAACATAATCAAATTCCCTTGCACCATCGGCAGTTGTGGCTATTTCACGCAAATCAACATCACTACCGCCTTCGAATTTTAAAAGTGTTAATTTAAATGCTCCGGGAATATCGGTAGTCCAGATAATTTTTCGTGATTTGCCAATCGGCCATAGGCTACCTGTAGCAGGAAAACTAAAAGTAAGTAAGTAGTTTGGTAGTTTGGTGGTTTCAAAAATTGTTTCTGTGCCATAAATCGTTTCTTTATCCGTAAAGGCATAAGCACGAACATAATATTTATGACCGGGTTTTAAGTTAGTCATTTCGGTATGTATCCCTGATCCTTGATTCAGGGGGTCACTCATGGCTAATTTATCCTTATTGGTTTCCGGGCTGCTAAGGGTATCCCAACAGTGGCCAATTTCCCTTACATCTTCACTCATATCAATTATGGTTCCTTGTATGGTAGTTGTGTAGTAACCAATATCGGAAACTTCACCGGTTTGTATTTTTGTTACTCTTTCAATTTCCAGTTTTTCACAAGAAATATTTGTTAAGATTAGTCCTATAATAAGGATTGATAGGGTTGTTAAGATTAGTTTTTTCATTTTGTCCACGAATTACAC
>JAOZNO010000122.1 GCA_029933755.1 Bacteroidales bacterium
TAAGAATTTACTTTACAAAGGCTACTCTATTCAGCCATATTCGCCTGCTGCCGGTACGGGTTTAAGTACTCATGAGCTAAATCAGCCGGGTTGCTATAAAGATGTTAAAGATACTACGGCAACTGCTCAGTTTAAAGTAGTGAGAGATGAGAAAAGCGAGAAACTTTTTGATGGTGATGAAGACTTGTACTTTCTGGCATGGACAACTACTCCCTGGACATTACCATCGAATACAGCCCTTGCTGTTGGTCATAAAATTGAGTATGTAAAAGTTAAAACATTTAACCCTTATACAGGCAAAGCAATTTCTGCTATTTTAGCTAAAAGTTTAGTTAACGGATATTTTAATCCTAAAAATGGCGATTTGGACTTTGCTGAATATAAGCCGGGTGATAAAAAAGTTCCTTTTAAAATAACTGATGAATATCTAGGATTGGAATTTGAAGGAGTTAATTATGAGCAATTAATTCCCTGGATTAAGCCTATGGGCAACGCTTTTCAAGTAATTTTGGGTGATTTTATTACTACCGAAGATGGTACGGGAATTGTTCATATTGCCCCAACTTTTGGTGCTGATGATGATCGTGTTGCTAAAACAGCCGGCATTGTACCACTTGTTCTTATAGATAAAGAAGGAACTCGTCGCCCGATGGTTGACCTGACAGGTAAGTTTTTCTTGATTGAAGAGCTTGATAATGATTTTGTTAGTAAATATGTAGATGTGGATTCTTATACAGAATTTGCAGGCAAATATGTGAAAAATCAATACGACAACACACTTGGTGAAAATGACGAAAGCCTTGATGTGAAAATTGCCGTAATGATGAAAAAAGGAAATAAGGCTTTTAAAGTTGAAAAGCATGTTCATAACTATCCTCATTGCTGGCGAACAGATAAACCTGTTTTATATTATCCTTTAGATTCGTGGTTTGTGCGAACAACTGCAATGAAGGATCGGATGATGGAACTAAATAAGACCATTAACTGGAATCCTGAATCAACAGGAACCGGACGGTTTGGCAAATGGTTAGAGAATTTGATGGACTGGAATCTATCACGCTCTCGCTTCTGGGGAACACCTTTGCCTATTTGGGTTAGTGAAGATAAAAAAGAACGTATTTGTCTTGGCTCAGTTGCCGAGTTAAAATCTGAAATACAAAAATCGGTAAATTCCAGTTTTATGAGTGAAAATCCATTAAAGGATTTTGAAGAAGGTAATAACTCAACTGAAAACTACTCTTTGTTTGATTTACATCGTCCTTTTGTTGATGATATTATCTTGGTTTCGGAAACCGGACAGAAAATGTTTCGTGAACCAGATTTAATTGATGTTTGGTTTGATTCAGGTGCAATGCCTTATGCACAAAGACATTACCCTTTTGAGAATAAAGAAAATTTTAATGAGTTTTATCCGGCTGATTTTATTGCTGAGGGTGTTGACCAGACTCGTGGCTGGTTTTTTACCTTACACGCAATTTCAACCATGTTGTTTGATTCAGTAGCATTTAAAAATATCATTTCAAATGGTTTGGTTCTGGATAAAAAGGGTTTAAAAATGTCTAAGCGATTAGGTAATGCTGTTGAGCCTTTTGAAACTATTGAAAAGTATGGTTCTGACCCACTTCGTTGGTACATGATTACAAATGCTCCGCCATGGGATAGCATTAAGTTTGATATTAATGGTGTTGATGAAACAAGAAGAAAGTTTTTCGGTACTTTATATAATACGTATAATTTCTTTGCCCTATATGCAAATGTAGATAAGTTTACATACAAAGAGGATGAAATACCTTTGAATGAAAGACCTGAAATTGACCGTTGGATTATTTCATTGTTAAACTCGTTGGTTAAGGATGTCGAAAATTACTATGAAACATATTCTCCAACAAAAGCAGGACGTGCAATACAGGATTTTGTTAACGACCATTTAAGCAATTGGTATGTTCGTTTAAACCGGAAACGTTTCTGGGGAGGATCCTATTCAGATAATAAAATTGCTGCATATCAAACACTTTATACTTGCTTGGCAACTGTGGCAAAGCTTTCTTCGCCAATTGCTCCTTTTTATATGGATAGACTATATAAAGATTTGGCTCTAGTAACAGGCAAAGAAAAATGTGAATCGGTTCATTTAGCAGATTTTGCAACTTTTGATGAAAAGGCAATTGACAAAGCTTTGGAAGAAAGAATGAGTATTGCTCAGCAAATTTCCTCCATGGTTTTAAGTTTAAGAAGACAGAAAAGTTTAAAGGTTCGTCAGCCTTTATCAAAAATAATGATTCCAATTCTAAAACCTGAATTAAAAGAGCAAATTGAAGCAGCTAAAGATATTATTCTATCAGAAATTAATGTAAAAGAAATAGAATATATTACAGAAGATGCTGCCTTTTTGGTTAAAAAAATAAAACCTGATTTCAAAGTTCTTGGTAAAAAATACGGAAAATTGATGAAACAGATATCAGTATTGCTTAATCAGTTTAATCAGGATGATATCCGAAAATTAGAATCAGAAGGTAAATATCTGCTTCAACTTGATGATCAGGAGATTGAAATCAATCTTGATGAGGTAAATATTTCATCTGAAGATATTCCGGGCTGGTTAGTGGCAAGTAATAATAAATTAACCGTTGCACTTGATATTGAAGTAACCGGAGAACTTAGAGAAGAGGGAATAGCTCGTGAATTTATTAACAGAATACAAAACCTAAGAAAGGATTTGGGGCTTGAAGTAACTGATAAAATAAATTTGAGTATTCAAAAACATGATTTAATTAACAAAGCAATTGAAAACCATAAGGATTATATTGCAGTACAGACTTTAACTGGAAGCTTAAATTTAGTTGATAAAATTGAGGATAATTCAGGCACTAAATTTGTAGAAATTGACAGTACAATTCAAACAAATATACAAATAAGTAAAATATAGTTAAGACTATAAGATAGGTAAGGTTTTGAAGATTAAGTTCTTTGTAAAGAGAAGTTTATAAACAAGAAATTTAAAAAGTATATATTATGGCTGAGAAGAAAAGATATACAAATGAAGAGTTAGGAGAATTCAAAGAAATAATATTAGAAAAATTAACAACAGCAAAACATGACTTGGATCTTCTGAAAAGTGCTATTAATCATTCAGATGGTAATGATACGCAGGACACTTCCCCAACTTTTAAAGTAATGGAAGAAGGTGCAAATGTTTACTCAAAAGAACAAGCCGGAAGGTTAGCGCAACGTCAGGAAAAGTTTATTCAGCATTTAGAATCTGCTTTAGTTCGTGTTGAAAACAAAACCTATGGCGTTTGTCGTGAAACAGGTAAGTTAATTTCTAAAGAAAGGTTAAGAGCAGTTCCTCATGCGACACTTTCTATTGATGCAAAAATGAATCAGAAATAAAATATACCAAAAAAATGGCTAAATTGTTAAATGGCTAAATTGATAAACAACAATAAAATGCTACTATTGCAAAGTTCGTTGGTAACGAATTAAAATACATGTTAACTATTTGGTTATGCTCGTATATGCTTTATTACTTAATTATACCAATCATAAACAAATCAACGAATAACCATGGTAACTTTACTGAAAATTACTTTATGGTCAAGCATCTACTAAAATAGTAGTAGAACCAATAAAATAATCATTTAACAATATAACTATTTAACAATTTATAGAATATGTCAAAATTACGTACCCCAATAATTCTAATTTTCATAATTCTTGTTCTTGATCAGTATTTAAAAATATGGATTAAAACAAATATGTCACTTGGTGAACAAATTTCTATTTTTGGTAACTGGGCTTTTATACATTTTACTGAAAATAATGGAATGGCCTTCGGTTGGGAAATTGGTGGTGAGTTTGGTAAAATTATTTTGAGTGTTTTTCGTATTTTGGCAGTTTTTGGTATTGGTTGGTACTTATTTGATCTTGCAAAGAAAAATGCACCTATAGGCTTATTAATTAGTTTTGCTATGATTTTTGCGGGCGCTGTAGGAAATATTATTGATAGCTCATTTTATGGCCTTATTTTTACAGATAGTTACGGTAGGGTAGCAGAAATGTTTCCGGAAAGTGGAGGCTATTCAAGTTTATTGCATGGTAAAGTAGTTGATATGTTCTATTTTCCAATAATTAAGAGTACAATTCCAGCAGGCATTCAGTTTTGGGCTTCAGATGCAGAACCCATTCCGTTTACTTTTTTTAGACCGGTTTTTAATATTGCAGACTCATCCATAACAGCAGGTGTAGCAATGATTATTCTGTTTCATAGGAAGTTTTTCAAACATGAAGAAGAGAATCAAATACAAAATATTGAAGAAATTGAAAATACGGTTTCCTGAAAAAATATTAACTTATAAAATGAAGAACCTTTCAGAATTTTCTAAAAGGTTCTTTTTGATATAAAACCTGTTATTAGTAAGTTTATTTCCCTTTAACTTTTGCCCAACTATCACGTAAAGTAACCGTTCTGTTAAAAACCAACTTATCAGTTGTTGAATCTTTATCTACACAAAAGTACCCCATACGCTCAAACTGAAGCTGTTCACCAGCTTTAATATTTTTTAGATGAGGTTCAAGCATGGCATTTTCAATTACTTTTAAAGAATCTTTATTAATAAATTCTTTAAAATCCTTCTCCTTATCTGCTTGTGGGTTTTCAACAGTAAAAAGCCGATCGTAAAGTCGAACTTCTGATTTTATAGCATGTTTTACCGATACCCAATGTAAGGTTCCTTTAACTTTACGTCCATCAGGTGATTTTCCACCTTTTGATGCAGGGTCGTAGGTACAGTGTACTTCAGTAATTTTACCTTCAACATCTTTTACCACATGTGTACATTTTATAAAGTAGGCGTATCTTAACCTTACTTCACGGTCAATACCTAGTCTGAAAAATTTCCTTGGTGGATTTTCCATAAAATCTTCCTGCTCAATGTAAAGTTCCTTGCTAAATGGTACTTTCCTTTTTCCCCGGCTTTCGTCTTCCGGATTGTTAACTGCATCCAAATACTCCTCTCCATCTTCAGGATAATTATCAATAACTACTTTCAGAGGATTTAAAACCCCCATAACACGATTTGCTTTTTTATTTAAATCTTCCCTAATACTATGTTCTAGTAATGAAACATCAATAAATCCATTTCGTCGGGCAATACCAACTTTATCCGAGAAATTACGAATTGATTCAGCAGTGTATCCACGTCTTCTAAAAGCAGAAATAGTAGGCATTCTTGGGTCATCCCAGCCACTAACATATTTTTTTTCAACCAGCTCCAATAACTTGCGCTTACTCATAACCGTATAAGTTAGGTTTAAGCGTGCAAATTCAATTTGTTGAGGTCTGTAATCACTATCGGCCAGCTTATCAATAAACCAGTCATATAGTGGCCTGTGTACTTCAAATTCAAGTGTGCAAACAGAGTGTGTAATGCCTTCAAAATAATCTGACTGTCCATGGGCAAAATCATACATTGGATAAATTTTCCAGGTATCACCTGTCCTGTGGTGGTTTGCAAATCTTATACGGTATAAAATTGGGTCGCGCATGTGCATATTAGGCGATGTCATATCAATTTTGGCTCTCAGAAGATATTTTCCTTCTTCAAAGTCACCATTTTTCATACCTGCAAATAGTTTTACGCTTTCTGTTACATCTCTATTGCGCCAGGGACTTTCTTTACCTGGTTCTTTTGGCGTACCTCTATATTCTCTTATTTGTTCAGGATTCAATTCACACACATATGCATTTCCGGATTTTATAAGCTTAACAGCAAATTCATATAGTCTGTCAAAATAATCTGACGTAAATTTTACTTCATCTTCCCAGTTAAAACCAAGCCATTTTATATCTTCTTTAATTGATTCAACATATTCCACATCCTCTTTAACAGGATTTGTATCATCAAACCTAAGATTACATTTGCCTTTATAGTTTTCTGATAAACCAAAATTAAGACATATTGACTTGGCATGACCAATATGTAAATAACCATTAGGCTCAGGAGGAAATCGTGTATATATTTGTTGGTGCTTTTCTGCTTTTATATCATCTTCAATTATTGATTCAATAAAGTTAAGCGGTTTTTTCCCCTCTTTATTTTCATTCATCTCTGTTGTCATATGCTGAAATTTAAAATTTAGAAGCTAGAAGTCTGAACTGAAAATTTTTTATCAATCCTTAAACTTGTGTCTTCAATATTTTACAAAAGTAGGAGCTTTTATTCAATATCAAATCATTTTTTAAAATTCTCTTACGCTATATTGTATTTTTACTACTTTTGTCGGTTCAAAGTTTTAGTTATCTAATAAAAAATAATAATGCAGAATAAGAGTGAGGATAATGTGAGCACAGGAATAAAACTTAATAATATGAATGTGGAAGAAATGAAAATTCCTGACATATTTTCGAGTTATGATGATGATATCCATCATGGTAAGTTTTTTATTTCCTTATATAAAGAGGTATATGATACATATTCAGTTTATAAAAATATAAATATTGAGTTGTTCTTAAAAAATCTTAAAGAGAAGTTTGATATTGGTGAAGAAAATTATCTGATTAAGGAACAATATGCTAAATCAAAGAAAATAGACCAAATTGATTACACACAAGGAAGTTATTTGATAAAGATTAAAGAAAAATTTTTACTTTTTGTTGCAAATTATAAAATCACTTTTTATTATGCAAAAGGTGTTGATTTTGAGAATATTAAAGGTCTTGTTGAAATCGCAAAGCAGAGTAGGAAGGAGAAGAAACACAAGAGGAAGTTTTATATGATTTCCAGAAATAACCATTCTGAATATGGTTTTGATTTCCGTCGGTTTAATATCCGAAAACAAGAGAATGATATTCAGACAAATTATAATGATGATTTTGTTGAGGTTGATAATACTATTCGTAATTTTTTAAATACGAATAAATCAAATGGGTTAGTATTATTGCATGGTAAATACGGAACCGGAAAAACTTCTTATATTCGCAGTTTAATGAATACGGTAAATAAAAGATTTATTTTCTTGCCATTGGATATGATGAATAGTATTTCGAATCCTAATTTTTTACCATTTATTTCGCAATATAAGAACAGTATATTAGTACTTGAGGATTGTGAAACACTCATAAAATCAAGAGATGGAGGGCAGGTTGATAATGCATTGGTAAATCTTTTAAATTTAGGTGATGGACTTTTGTCAGATGCACTTGCTATTAAACTTGTTTGTACTTTTAATGCAAATTTGAAACAGATTGACCAGGCAATTTTACGTAAAGGAAGGCTAATTGCACGTTATGAGTTTAAAGAGTTAAAATTAGAGAAAGCAAAAGCACTGGCTTCGAAACTTGGAATTGATAGCAATATTGAAAAACCTTTAACACTTGCAGAAATTTATAATTCTGAAAAAAAGGATTTTAGTAATTTAAGTGGTGAAAAGAAAATAGGATTTTGAAATGTTTAGAATTAAAACTTGGGAATAATTTTAAGCTTTTGTATGTTTGTACAGAAAATATTTTTTAATTGGAATTTGCCTAAAATTTAAAAATATTTTCATTAGTTTAAAAAAAAACACTATTTTAGAGCTTAACAAAATAAAGCTTAAATAGAAATACATTATACAGGTATAAATTGAGTTAAGTAATGAGGATTTTAATAGTAGATGACGAGCCTATAAATGTACTGCTTTTAGAGAGTCTGTTCAAAAATAAATATGAAACAGATTCTGCTGAGAACGGGTTGGAAGCCTATAATAAAATTGTTGAAAATCCACCGGATTTAGTACTACTTGATGTACTTATGCCTTATATGGATGGCTTTGAGACTCTTGAGAAAATTAAAACAAACAAACATCTTTCTAACACTATCGTTATAATGGTTACGGCTAAGGTAGAAAAGGATGATGTGAAAAAAGCAATGCTATTAGGTGCGGATGACTATATTAAAAAACCTATTGACGCTACAGAGTTATATACAAAAATTGACATACATTCTCGTTTAAAACAAACAAAAGATCAGGTTGTAGAGTATCAGGTATATGCTAATATTCATGAAAGTATGATTTCTGCCCAGCGTATTCAGCAGGCATTACTTCCTGACAAACAGAGTTTTACAAAAATTTTCCCAAATTCATTTTCACTGTTTAAGCCCCGCGATATGGTTGGGGGAGACTTATATTTTATATCCCAAAAGCTAAATAGAAAATTTATTTGTGTATCTGATTCTACTGGTCATGGCGTTCCGGCAGCAATGATTTCGATACTTGCCTATATGGGATTAAATTATGTGGTAAATAAAGAAAACATTACTCATCCTTTGCAGGTTGCCAATAATTTACGGACTGAATTACTTAATACTCTTTCTAAATCTACAGATACCTATGCTACAAGCAATGGCCTTGATGCGGTTTTTTGCGAATATAATGAACTTAATCAGATACTAAATTTTGTTGGTGCTGCTCGCCCAATTATTATTATACGGAAAGATAAAAATTTTATAATGATTGATGGGCAAAAAGTAAATTCATTAATGCATAATGATAATTACTATTTGTTTTATATAAGGGGCGATTTTGTTTCTTTGGATTTAGAACCGGAGGTTGGTACATTTCACAATCATGAAATCCAGTTAGATCAGGACGATACAGTAG
>JAOZNO010000904.1 GCA_029933755.1 Bacteroidales bacterium
CCTGAATAATAAACTTTAACGATTTATAATCAATGTACTCATTAAAAGAACTCCAGAAAATTGTTGAAAAACATCTAAATAAAATAGAATTAAAGTCACAACCAAAAGAATTATACGAACCTATAAAATACATTTTAGATATCGGTGGCAAACGTATCAGACCGTCTCTTGTCCTTGCTGCGTATAATCTTTTTAAAGATGATGTTGAAAAAACAATTTACCCTGCATTAGCACTTGAAGTTTTTCATAATTTCACTCTATTACATGATGACATTATGGATAAAGCTGATTTAAGACGAAATCAACAAACTGTTCATAAAAAATGGAATGAAAACATAGCGATTCTCTCCGGTGATGCTATGTCAATAAAGGCTTATGAATTACTTGCGAAAACTCCAAATATTTTTTTACCAGAGGTATTACAAAGCTTTAGCAAAACAGCCCTTCAGGTATGTGAAGGACAGCAGTTAGATATGAATTTTGAAAAACGCTTTGACGTTTCGGTGGATGAATACATGGAAATGATAAGATTAAAGACATCTGTTTTAATTGCTGTAAGCCTAAAAATTGGTGCAATTATGGCTGATGCTTCAAAAAAAGATGCACAAAAACTTTATGATTTTGGCCTTAATTTAGGTTTAGCTTTTCAATTGCAGGATGATTATTTGGACGCTTACGGTAAGCTTCAGGTATTTGGGAAAAAAATTGGAGGTGACATTGTTGCCAATAAAAAAACGTTTTTACTTATAAAGGCACTTGAAACAGCAAGTAAAGAGGATGCTGACAAGCTACACGAATTAATTAATAGTAATGACATTAACGATGATGAGAAAATCAAATTTGTTTTAGAAATTTACAACAAAACAAATGTAGACCGTTTACTAAAAAACGAAATGTCCTTTTATTACAATAAAGCAATAAATTCATTGGAAAGTCTAAGTATTGGAAATGACAGGACAATTATTTTAAAAGATTTTGCAGGAAAACTTATGAATAGGGAAAACTAAAAACACAGAAGCCCAAGTATTTTAAAAACCTTTAAGCTTCTGTTATTCTTTATCTAACCTGATTAATTATGCTACGCATGAGCTAAAGGTTCATAAATTTATAAGTTTCACCTTAATAGTATGTGATTTAGCAACTTAATAGATAATAAGAAAAATATTAAAAACTAATAAATTTACCAAAGGTGCATTTTTTCTTTGCCGGACTTTTTCCCGAATCAAGTTCGGGACAGGCTGTTGCGAACCTTTCGTAGTATAAGCATACAACTTCAAGATTCGACGCCTCAATTCCAACAAAGAAAAAGCGCATAGCCTGCCCCGCCTTAGCGGGGAATTATTCAGGCTAAATATCCTACTGAAAGAACATCATCCTTCCTCTTCCACAACTGGCATCACCCCAGAAAGCGAAAAAATAATTAACTTCAAGCATTATTTTAGCACTAAAAGGATTCGTTGCCGCACCCGTACTTGCAGGCGGTGGGTAGTTAGCACCATCATCTAACACATAAAAAGAACCCGGATCTACTACAAAATCACCCAAAGCATAAGTACCTCGTAAACCTACATTCACATTTAAGCGATCACCACGGAATGCTGCAAAACCTATACCGAACATTAAACTGTTGTATTTGTCAGCAAAATCATCAAGGTTTTCGTCTCTATTAGGTGTAAAAACAAGAGATTCATCAGAGTTTGTTTCTGTGGCTGATTTTAAAGTATGAAAAACCGGACCGGCTTCAACATAAAATCCATAGTCGCTGGTATATCTCAATTCTAAAATCATATCAAGCGATTTAAACTCTTGTTTTTTCACGTAAGGAACTACAGATACTGGACTTATTTCATACTCCTGACTAAAGCTGGAAGATAAAACTTCAAGATATACACCAAAATTATCACCAAACGTTAAACCAAACCGGCCACCTATATTATAAGCCGGGCTTAAGTAGTTTATAGTCACATTTGGATCCGCAGAAACATCCGCATTAAACAATATTGAGTTTCCGTAACCACCTTTAACTGCAAGGCTTATCCACTTAATTGTTGAACCTCGTTTTTTGCTCCTTTGTGCATAAATACTTGTCGACAATAGTAAAACTGCCAGAATTAAAATAATTTTTTTCATAACTCAGATAGGTTTTAGTTTAGGCCACCTCTATTAATTACTTTGTTGCAAGAAACAAATATAATGAACAAGATGCAAG
>JAOZNO010000905.1 GCA_029933755.1 Bacteroidales bacterium
AAACGCCTTGATTTTCAATATTTCACAAGCTTTATTCTTGACGATTTCTAAAAGATACTTGTGAAAAAAGTAGTTTTCTTAGTAACACGAATTAGAGTGTGTGTGCATAAAGTTAAGAGTTTGAACTAGAAAGTTTGAATTTAAAGCAACAACGCAGAAGTCGGACTTTATAGGCAAACACTAATTATATTCCTGTATAGTTCTCAGGGCTAATTTTCTTTAATTCGGTTTTAATTTCAGAATTAATATCTAAATTATCAATAAACTGATGCATTGATTTTTTGTTTATTACTTGATTCGTTCTGGTCAAATCTTTTAAAGCCTCATAAGGGTTTGGATATTTTTCGCGGCGTAAAATGGTTTGAATTGCCTCTGCTACTACAGCCCAATTTCTTTCCAAATCATTGTTGATTGCTACTTGATTCAATACCAATTTCTCAAAACCTTTTATTAATGATTCTATTGCAATAATTGTATGGCCAAAAGGCATACCTAAATTACGCAGAACTGTAGAATCAGTAAGGTCTCTTTGTAATCTTGAAATGGGTAGTTTTGCCGATAAGTGCTCAAAAATAGCATTCGCAATACCCAGATTCCCTTCTGCATTTTCAAAATCAATAGGGTTTACTTTATGAGGCATAGCAGATGAACCAACTTCACCTTTCTTTATTTTTTGTTTAAAATAGTCTGTTGAAATATAGGTCCAAAAGTCTTTTGATAAATCCAGAAGTATGGTATTAATTCTTTTTAAATTATCAAACAGCGCCCCCAGATTGTCATAATGTTCAATTTGTGTAGTAGTTTGTGAGCGATCGAGGTTTAATACATGATTAACAAAAGAATTTGCAAATTCGGCCCAATTTATTTTAGGATAAGCCACATGATGAGCATTAAAATTACCAGTTGCTCCACCAAACTTTGCTGAAAATGGAATGATACGTAAAAGAGCCATTTGTTTTTGTATTCTTTCTAAAAAAACATCAATCTCTTTACCTAATCGGGTAGGGGATGCAGGTTGACCATGTGTTCTTGCAAGCATAGAAACGTTCTGCCATTTAATAGCTAATTCAGTTAGTTTTGTAACTAAACGTTCAACAATAGGGTAATAAACGTAATTCATTGCATCCTGTAAAGAATATGGTGTTGCTGTGTTATTAATATCTTGCGAAGTCAGACCAAAATGAATAAATTCTTTGAACTCTGCAATTCCCAGATCGTCAAATTTTTCTTTAATAAAATACTCAACTGCTTTTACATCGTGATTGGTGATTTTTTCAATATCTTTTATCTTTTGAGCATCCTCAATCGAGAAATCCTGATAAATATGACGAAGAGTTTTATATTTTTTCCGATCAAAGTCTTTTAATTGTTCCAGAGGTAATTCACAAAGGGCAATAAAATATTCAATTTCAACAAGTACTCTATACTTAATCAATGCATATTCTGAAAAATATTTTGCTAGTACTTCAGTTTTTATTCTGTAACGGCCATCAATTGGCGATATTGCAGATAGTTTATTTAATTCCATGCGTATAAGTGCTTAAAATGTATCGAAAAAGGATATTGTCTGTTCAGTTCTTTTTTTATCTAATATTATTCAATGTATTTACAAAGATAGAAATAATTTGCATCCAAATCTAAAATCATAAATCTAAAATATTACTTCTTATTTATCCATGTCCTTTTTAAATTCTTTTCTTCTTTTGCTCTAAAAGCATTTTCCAAATCAATATCAAACTGGTTTGCTAAATCCAGCAAATAGCTAAAAACATCAGCAAATTCATATTCTAATTCATTTGGTTTATCTTTTTTACCTGGTTCGTGGTATAGTTTTATTTTATTTCTTATTGCTTTGGCTAATTCGCCAACTTCTTCTGAAAAAAGGAGAAAGATTTCAAGTGGATTATTTTTATCCCATCCTCTTTCTTTTGCTAAAAGTTTAATATACTCCTGAAAATCTTTTATTTGGGGATTATCTTTTAATTTTTCCATATATGCTTATGATTTATTCAAGTAAGCTAAAAAGAGAAAGCCACAGATTCACAGATTTAATCTGATAGTCCATGGCTTCATTTTATATTTTATAGTAAATAGTGTTACTAAGAAAACTGCTTTTTTACTTGATTTGACACTTGTGTCAAGTCAGATATCAAAGTTTGAGTAATCAGGTTAATCTTTAAGCGATTTTAATCGCTAAAAGCTTGGTTA
>JAOZNO010000906.1 GCA_029933755.1 Bacteroidales bacterium
TCAAGTTTAACAAATTAAAATTTAACATTATGAGAAGAATAATATTAAGTATGATGGTTTTAGTACTCGCTTCACCAGTTTTTTCACAAACAAGTAATATTGTAGTAAAAGTAACTGGAATTGAAAGCAACGAAGGTTTAATTCAAATTGGACTTTATAATAGTGAATCCAGTTTTCCAGTATACGAGAAAGTTTATAAAGGTGTATTTCCAAAAGCAAATAAATCGGGTGTAAGTTATACATTTAAAAATGTTCCAGCAGGCACTTATGCTGTTGCCGTTTATCACGATGAAAATTCTGATAAAGAATTAAACAAAAACCTGTTTGGTGCACCAAAAGAAAATTATGGTTTCTCAAATAATAAATTTGGAACTTTTGGACCTCCTGATTTTAAAGATGTTTCTTTTAAAGTAGAAGATGGAAAAAAGGCATCACTTTCGATAAAACTTGAGTAGTCTTATGGTTGAATAGACAGAAAATAAATTCAAGAAATAATAAATTGGAGGAAATAATATGAGCGTAATAAAAAAAATAACGAAAATATTACCATTTGTAGCAATAATTGCATTAAATATATTTGCACAAGCCGGTGGATTTCGCTTAGAATTGTTAAAACCTTTTGCTTTAATTGTAGGAGCCGTTTTAGCCGCAAATTTAACTTTAGCCTTACTTTTAAGAGTAAATAATTATTTTACTTTCGGGCTTACAGGGGTGGCTTTAACAGGAATAGTTTCCGTTTTTGTTTTTCCCGCATTGGGTCAGCTGTATACCGAAAATATAATTATAGGATTATATCTTGGTTTGTTTTTGGCAGCATTTTTTCCGCCTTTGCTCAAATTAGACCCATTTACTTTTGAATTTTCTAAAAAAGACTACCCAGAAGCGGTTACCAGTGGGCTGCAATTTCTTAAAATCAACCTGATAATCAATTATATATGGGCTGGTTTGTTTGCGCTTGGTATGATGCTAACACTTGTGCCTTATCATTCTGATGATGCAATAAATACAATTATAGCTACGCTTGTACCAATTGTTTTACAGCTTGCAATTGGTATCCCGATAACGGTAAAACTACCCGATTATTTAATGCAGAAAGTAGGAGGGGAGCAAATGATTTTTAAATCAATAAAAGATATGTTTAGTGCCATGCCCTTTGGCTTGAATAAAGCAAATGCACAAGGTGTAAGTACAGTTGTTCAATTCTTTTTAACTGGTAACGAGCCTACAATTGGCTATTTTGTTATTGATAATCAGAAATGTACATATGCCGAAGGAGAACACCCTAATCCTAAAACTACTATTAAATGTGACTCTAAACTATGGTTGCAAATATCAAATAAGGATGTTTCGGGCGACAAGGCATTTATAAATAATGAATATCAAGTTGAAGGCGATGCAACCATAATGCTGAAATTTGCTGATTTGTTTGCTCCACCAAAGTCTGAAAAGAAAAAGAAAGTGGTAAAATCAAAAAAAGCTAAGTTTGAATATAAAACCTTTGCACCTAATAAGATAAAGAACATTGTGGTATTTGATGGTGGTTTCAGAAGCAATAAGCTAAGCAAAACTACATTTATGGTAAACCACTTTATTGATGGTGCAAAGCAGGCAGGGGCAAATGTTGAATATTTTAAGTTAAAAGATTATAATATAAAAGAATGTTCGGGTTGCTATACTTGTTGGACAAAAACACCGGGCGAATGTATTTTTAAAGATGATATGACCATGTTTCGTAAGAAATACCGAGAAGCTGATTTGGTTGTATTTGCCTCACCACTTTACATTTTTAATGTAACAGGTATTATGAAAACATTTATGGACAGACTCCTGCCAGTTCTTCAACCCTATATGCTAATGAATGAAAATGGTGACACCATGCATCCCGACCGATTTCCCGAAAAAGGCGAACAGGGTTTTGTTGTGTTTAGTGCAGCAGGTTTTCCTGATGTAGATCATAATTTTGATGGTTTAACAGGAATGTACCGTTGTTGGGACTCACATAATGAAAATACGCATTTAATGGGCGAATTTCTTTTAACTGCCGCCGAAATAATTGTTCAACCGGTTTATGCTGAACGAAGAAACAGAATCAAGGATGTTTGTATTAAAGCCGGAAAGCAAATTGTTGAGCAAGGCAAAATTGATCAGGACTTAATGCTCGCCGTTCAGGATTCTACCGTTTCAAAAGAAACATTTCAGATGCAGGC
>JAOZNO010000907.1 GCA_029933755.1 Bacteroidales bacterium
GTTTGTAAACGGTAAACTTTTTGTCCACAACTGGGGTAATCATGGTGCAAAAATGCGTAGTGCACCTTTATATATGAAAAAAGGTGAGCGTGTTGATGTTATGATTGAATACTTTGAAACCGGGAACAGTGCGAGCATGAAATTTGAATGGGAGCTACAACAAAAAGCAAAGTATAATGAAGATGTGCTTAAACTAGCTAAAAAAGCTGATCTGGTAATTATTGCTGCTGGTTTAACAAAAATATTCGAATGCGAAGGCTTTGATCGTGCAAGTATGGATTTACCCGGTGCACAAAATGAAATGATTAAAGATGTTGCTAAAGTCAACCCCAACACTATTGTAATCCTTACAAACGGTACACCAATTAGTATGATGGACTGGATTGAGGATGTTCCGGCTGTTTTAGAAGCATTTTACCCGGGTCAGGAAGAGGGTAATGCACTTGCAGATATTCTATTCGGTGATGTAAACCCTTCAGGAAAACTGCCTGTAACATTTCCAAAATATTATAAAGATAGTCCTGCTTATGAATATTATCCTGGTGAAAATTCACAATTAACTTATAGTGAGGGTATTTATGTTGGCTACCGTTATTATGACACAAAAAATGTAGAACCTTTATTTCCATTTGGCTTTGGACTGTCATACACTAGTTTTGAATACAGTAATATTAAAATTGATAAAGAAGAAATTACTCAAAATGACATTTTAAATATTGAATTATCTGTTAAAAACATCGGTGATGTTAATGGTGATGAAATAGTTCAGCTTTACATTCATGATTTAAAATCAAAAGTAGACAGACCGGAAAAAGAACTTAAAGGTTTTAAGCGAGTTAGTTTAAAAGCAGGTGAAAGTAAAATCATTCAATTACAAATTGATAAAAAAGCATTATCATTTTATGATATTGAAACAAAAAGTTGGTTGGCCGAACCCGGTGAGTTTGAAATATTAATCGGTAGCTCATCAAAAGACATTAGACTAAAGAAAATATTCAAGTTAGTTAAATCAAAATAGTTTTTTTTTAATTCGTGGCATTTAAATTTAAAAATAAAAATCAATGAAAAAATTATTAATCATTTTAGTAGCATTTTTAATGCTTTCAGCATGTTCTGAAAACAATTCAGATACCAGTGAAGATTTAGGAGAGGAAACACAAGTTAAAAAAACAGAAGCTGAAAAGCTTGGGTTTGAAACTGGAAAAAAGGTATTAATACTTCATGCCGATGATGCTGGTATGAGTCCTGAAGCAAATGAAGCAATTATTGAAATTCTAAAAAATGGACATATCCAATCAGCAGCTGTTATGGCACCATGTCCCAATTTTGAAGATTTCATTAATTGGGCAAAAGAAAATCCAGGTGTTGATGTTGGTATGCATTTAACGCTTACAAGTGAATGGAAAAGCTACCGTTGGGGATCTGTCAGCGATTCAGCTAAAGTACCAGGATTAATTGACCCGGAAGGTAAATTTTGGCATGAAGTGCCTGATGTAGTTATGCATGCAAGTGCCGAAGAGGTTGAAATAGAAATTCGCGCACAAATTGATGCTGCGATTGCATTAGGTTGGAACCCAACACATATGGATACACACATGGGTACATTATATGGTTCACCTGCATATATTGCTGTTTTTGCAAAAGTGGCTGAAGAATACAATATTCCAGCGAATATTCTTGACTTGTCAAACCAGGACGTTGTTGAAAGATACAGACAAATTGGCTATCCTATCACCGACGAAGTTATTGCTTTAGCAAGTAACTATAAATTGCCTAAACTTGATAATTTCACAAGTGTTCCCAGAGGCAAGACTTATGAAGAAGTAAGAGAAAATTTCTTTCAATTGGTAAAATCACTTGATGCTGGTTTAACTGAAATCATTTTTCACCCATCAACCGAAACAGAGAATGTGAAAACAATAACTAACTCTTGGCAACAAAGGGTTTGGGAAGCTCAATTATTTTCTGACCCAGTAGTAAAAAAGTTCTTCACAGATGAGGGAATTATTTTCACAAACTGGATTGATATTATGGACAGGTTCAATAAAGTATCTGCAAAATAATCTAATAGGTCTATATTAAACTTGAATAATTCACATATTTAAATCATAATCGGCAAATTATTTTGACTTTGGTTTAAATATCATGTGTTTTTTTGATCTTATAATGTTCTGATTATTTGTTTATCCGTTTATTTGGTGATTTT
>JAOZNO010000123.1 GCA_029933755.1 Bacteroidales bacterium
TTGAATTTCCATGGGAACCCATAACTCGCCGATCTTTTTGAATTGCAGGACTTTACGAGCTTTCGCAATAGCGGGCATTGCTCTTGGCAATTCCTAAGAGACACTTGAAAAAAGAGTAGTTTTCTTAGATGTACTATTTAGTATATCATTTCACAAACTTATTTTTTTGTAATTTTTTTTGAATAGTAACGCCAATATATGAAAAGTAATGCTGTGTAAATTGTTAAGGCAGCCAAATTAATTAAATAATATTGATTCAGAAGTCCTTTATCAAGGCCTAAAATTGGTACAATCATACTTGCCATAAAGGGAAGAATAAACGGAACTGCAACACCTGCACCCAAAACAATATCCTGAGCAGCTTTTGTTTTAAAGTCTGGATCAACAACTCTTGTCAATGTCAATCCTGTAGATAATGTTCCCGTAAGTGTACCAAAGAGTGCTAGAATTCTTTCTAAAGGACTATCAAGATTTGATTTTTGTATTTCCCTAACAACAAACCATAAAGTTAGTAAACCGCCAACTATACTCATTACAGAAATAATTAGAATGTAATCTAATAAAATACTGATTGAAATGGCTGCAATAGCAGCAGTAACCATAAAGTCTAGTGAACTGCCTGAAATCCGGGTCATCAATCCATTGTTAATTATATTCCCCCAGCTTAATCGTTGCATCGCTTTTCGAATAAGAATCGCAAAAAGTGACCCAAATATAAAATGTAAGCCCCATAAAATACTAATCAGCTGTGATGCAATCTCTGTATTGTTTATAATAATTGGTAATATGAATTCTATGCCTTTTAATGATAAAAATGTAACTAGATAGACAAACAAAACCAATGCAATTTGAAAAGTAAAACCATCAATAGCGGAATTATCTGTTGTAAGTTCACCTGCACAGGGTTGATCCATGATTTCTTTAATAACACCTGTTTCATTTATCTCATTATCTGAATTCTTTATAGTTTGTTGCTTTAGCTTATATCTTTTTTTAAAAAACCTAATTAAAAGTAAACCAATAGTTATTGCCCAAATATAACCTAAGGCAGCAAATGTAAGTCCAATATTAGCAGCATTCTCAAAACCTAATGGTTCCCACGAATGCCCTATTGAATACGCCTGTCCGGGCCCTTGACTAAAACCCAATAAAATATAATAACCAAATGTAGGAAATAAATTAGGCTCAATAGTAAGCATAAATATATAGGCTATTAATAAGCCGGCAACAACTTGTATTCCTGAATTAACTGACATTAACAAGCCTGTTGCATAAGTAGTTTTACTATTACCGCCTTCAGTTTTACGTAAAGACATTGCAATAAATGTAATTACGAATAAATGATAAATGTATTTACCATACCGGTCTGCTGGTATTTGCAGAAATTTTATTCCAAGTGTACCAATTATAAAAAGAAGAAGACCTGCAATAATATTATTGGGGATAAGATATTTTTGTAAAAAATATATTTTAGAGCGTAAATATGTTGCAAAAACTAAAAATGAGCCAATAGTCATGAAATCGAGTGCAATTAACCAATGTGATTCCATATTTTTTTGTTAAGTTATTTTTCAATAATTTGAGAAATGTAAGGTGATAATTTATTTTCGTATTTTAGCTTTTTCCATATTGCATTTACAGCAACTTCCCATTTTAATGCAGAAACACCTTTGCGAGAGCCAACAATTCTATATGCTTCGTTATTATAATAAATCTCAAGTCTTTCATTTACTTGTGGGTTTATTGTCTGTAAATCGTTATAGTTAAACGTGATTAACCTATTGTCACTATTAAATTTTAATTCAATTCTGTCGATATATAGTTTTACATCCGCATTGCCAATAACTGAAAAACCAAAATCTGATTTGCTATGAAAAATCTTTGAATTTTTATCTTTAAAAATAACATCGGTATATTGATTGTCAAATTTATTATAAATGTCTTCTAATAGCTTTTTTTCTGCCCAATTATACCAATCCCGGATATTATCAAAGTGAAGTTTTCCTTTGTTTGTTCTTTCAAAGAAACTATACTTATTAATGTGAATATCATAATTACATTCAGAACATACAAAATCATTTGCATTTACCCTAAAGCTGTCAATAGCATTACATTCAGGACAAAGATATAAAGTGTGGTTTATGTTTTCAGCTTTGTGCTTTGAATAGACTTTAATCATATTTGCTTTCTGATATTCAACTTCATCATGAGTTAAAATACTTATTAAATGTTCGAAAATATCATTTTCAGACATTGAAATAACTTGTTCTTTGTTTAGCAGAAGTTTATATTCTACTTCTACTTTTGTATACCTCAAATTTGTTGACCACCTTGGATTAAATAAATTCATTCCCTTTAAGATAGAAATAACCACAGGTACTTTTAGTAATTTGATAAGTTTCACAATGGACTTATCTATCGGGAAACTGGAACCAGACCAATTTCTTACAGCTTCTGGAAATATTCCAACATTTTCACCTTGTTGGATTACAGATATAATATTGCGAATTGCTTTCGTATCCCGCATGTTTTTTTTCTTCGAAATTGTACCCAGTCGTGTTAAAAAAAAACGAATTACTTTGCTTCTGAATACAGTGTCTGATGCAACAAAATGTGTGAATTCAGGAAGGAAATACCCTGCAAGAAAAGGATCCCAAAAACCAACATGATTGCTTAATAGCAAATAGGGTGCTTTTAGCTTCTTTACATTTAAAGGTAATTTCTTTTTAACTCGAAAGATAAAAGTGAAAATAGAAAAAAAAATGAATGTTATGAATCGGATATAATATTTTGTTGGATAGACTTTTTTCCTTTGCATATGGAAGCTACTTAAGTTATTAGGATTCGTTTTAATATGCAAAATTACCAGTACTAAATCAATAATTACAATAACACTTTTTTTGCTTATTATGTGGTAATCTTTCCAATCTGATAATCTACAGCAAACCTAATATTTCTATTACTAATAAACAATCTTTGTACATAGTTTTTTTTAATTTACAGAGAACAGCTAAAGTTTATTGACTTTTGATTTGGTGAAGATGAGTTTTAAAAAGAATAATAATGGGGTGTTAATGCTGATGGATATTGATTCTAACTTTAGCCATGAGTCTATTTTCAATGATTACTTGCAAGGTATATTTGAATCAGTGAGACTATGATTTTGTTTGTCAAAATCATTTAGCCGAACTGATTCCGAGCGATAGTCGAGGAATCTCATGGGTTTTATTCCCCGCATCTTGATGCGCTAATAAACATCAAGATTCGACTGAGATACCTCGTTAGCTTGCTGTGAGAAGTTTCATTTTGTGAAGATTTATTTGTTTTAATACTTATCCTTGAAGTTTTTTCTACTCCATTTTAATATATTATTTGCTAAAGCAATAAACTCAGAATCCTTTTCAATCCATTTTTTATTTGAATTAAAATAACTCGTGACAAAATAAACCCTGCTTTGCTGCGACTCTTTTTTTTGATACATATTTTTGGGGAGAACTAATTCAATTACCGGAGAACTGATTACATCAATTGTATAATAGTTTTGTTCCTCAATGTATTTAGTATTAACTTTTTCTAAGAATTTATTTTGTGTAATATATCTAATTGGCCAAATATCTTTTTGGTTTTGAATAATTTGTTCGCTTATTTGAAATGGTAACTCTTTTGCCGGAACTGACAATAAAATAAAGCCCTTAGATTGCAGGTGTTTTTCCAGTTTATCAAGTTCTTCTTTGTTTGGGAAGAAATTATATTGTTTACTGTCCATTTTTATTTATTGTATTAATTCTAATCTGGATAATATATATGTTTTGTATTCTGATAACAGCTTGATAAACAATTTATTGCAACATTAATGAATTGCTTATTTATAGCGTACTTAACCAGCTTAATGTTCCAAAAGTAATAAGTAAAATAATAACTTTAGAATATTTATGAAACAAGCTCCGCAAAAAAACGGAGCAGGCTATGTTAAAAATAATTATTATCATAAAAAGTAATTATTATTTTTGACATGTGGTTCCATACGATAACTGAAAGGAATAGAAGAATATATGTATGAAATTGAACTTTAATGTTTTTATTGTTTGAATACTCCTCAATGTCTTTAATTGCATCTCGTTCACGTTTTATTGGAGATCCATTTTTATTTTTATTCCCCACCTGGTGAATCTCAATTAATTCCATTTCTGTTGATAGGCCAACAACATCAGCATATCTTTTTTTCTTTTTCCTACCATTAATCTTAAAAACATACTCAAAGAAAGCAATCAAACCTTTTTTTTCTATGTTTTTCCCAATTTCTTGTATTTTTTCCTGATGTTTTGGGCCTCCTTTTTTTCCGTATGGATTCATATTTTTAACAAAATTCAGGTTTGGGTCTGTAAACAATACGTTTAATAGTAATATTTTTTATCTTTGTTCATAAAGTTCCTATTACAATAATGCAAAGTTAAATAAAATTCTATTAAAATGCAATTATAATTCCATTTGAATAGAATAAAAATTCCATTTAATAAAAATTTGTGCTGAAATGACTGTGTTTGAAAGAATTAAAGAAGTCATAAAAAAAGAGAAAAAGACTTTTAAGGAGGTGTCGCAAAATACATCAATGGGCGAAAAGGGCTTTCATAATGCCTTAAATAAAGAGACCTTAAAGGTTAAGGTTTTAATAGAAATTGCCAAATATCTTAATGTAGAGCCCGAAGTGTTTTTTGTAGAAGAAGGAGTTTATTCAGAAAAGGAAGAAATAAAAACAATTAATGAAAGAGAAAGTTTCTACCAGGTGAAAAATGATTCCATTAAAGAATATGAATTTTTAAAAGAAAAAGTTGAACATCTGGAAAAATTAATAGAAGCAAAGAATGAAATAATTAAATTGATAAAAAAAGATAAAAAAGCTTAGAACAGTTGTACTAAAACAACAATCCTAAGCTGTAAATTTATTTTATCATTTTAAAATGGTAAATCATCACCACCAATATCTTCAGATAAATCTTCTGTTTTTGGCTGACTAACCGTTGTCGTATTGTTGGCTTGCGTTTGTGGAGCAGGAGCACCACCACCTGTATTTTCTTTATTGCCCAACATTTGCATATTATTGGCTACTATTTCAGTAAAATACTTGGTTACTCCATCTTTTTCATAAGATCGGTTGGTTATTTTACCCTCAATATATAATTGAGAACCTTTTTTAACCCATTGCTCTACAACTTTGGCCAATCCACGCCATACTACAATATTATGCCATTCTGTAGTAGTTTGTTTTTCACCATTTTTATCTTTGTATGTTTCGCTGGTGGCAAGTGTAAACCTTGCTACCGGCACATCTTCTTTAATATATTGTACTTCTGGGTCTTTCCCCACGTTTCCAACTAGAATAACTTTATTTACTCCCATTGTTTTAATAATTTAGGTTAATATTTAGTATTTACTTTAGGAAATTAAGAATTTTATTTTTCAGACCTGATTTTTTTTCTTCAACAATTATGTCAAAAAAGAGTTCAGATTTAAAAGGTATCTCTTCATTAATAGATTTCCATATTATACTCCATCCCGGGAAACCGCCAATATTCCGATCATCAATATAGATATCTGCATAAATTTTCCTGCTAATTGTGTTGTCCATGATTTCTTCCGGATAACTGCTGTTTATAGCAAAAAAATCAATACCATTTTCTTTACAAAATTTAACAGCTTTATCTAAATCTTCTCCTGCACGGTATGTCCAGAGAATTAGGTCATGCTCTTGTTTTTGTAAAGCTTTCAGTGTTTCAAAAGCAAAAGCTCTTGTTTTTCCAATTTTTGGATATTGATGTTCTACAATTGTTCCATCAAAGTCAACAGCAATTTTCATTTTAAAAAGAAATTAAGTATTTCGAAAAATAATCTTACACACTGATTTTTTAAAATACTTTGTGAAAAATCAAGCAATTGTAAAAAAATGGTTTACAAATATAGTTGAAAATTTATTTGAGTGTATATTAAAAATTAATAATTTTCAAATAATTCCCAAACTTGCTTTTTGTAATCCTCTCTATTAAACCGTTCACATTCATCAACTGAATTTATTTCACTTGTTGTATAGGCAACTTCTTGCATAAAGTCCAAAGCACGATTTGCGCTTTCACCCATATTAATAAAAATGGTTTCATTATCATTAATATAACCATGTTTAAGTGATTCAAACAGACCTAATAATCCTGCGGTTGATGCAGGGCCTACTTTAATTGCCCTTTCATAGCCAACAAGTCTGGCCATTGCAATTGCATGTTCTTCATTAATTTCAAATATTTCACCGCCGGATTCCTTTACAAGAGGTGCCATTAGAGGGTACATTTTAGGGTCTCCGGTTGCAATAGTTGGGATTAATGTTTCCGGGTTTTCATATACCGGATACTCTTTTTCATATCCTTCAGGATAATTTGCTGCTTTTGCTTTTGCCCATGCATGAGCCTGTGGAGCACATAAATTTCCTTGTGATAATAAAAATTTGGGTAATTTATCTACTAAACCTGTTTCTTTAAGGTCGTTTATTGCCTTTTCAACTGCAAAGGGCCCAGTACCACCACTTAATGCCTGTATATATACATCAGGAAGTTTTCCAATGATACGAAGCATCTCATACACTTGTGTTTTCTTTGCTTCAAGTCGGAGAGGGTCAAGGTTTCCACCAGTCATTAAAATGCCGTGTTTTTTAGCATATGCAGCGGCAACTTGTTTTGCTTTTGCGTAATCTCCCTTTACACGGAATAGCTTTTGACCGTAGGTTCCTATATGTGCTTCACTGTCTTTTAGTGAATCATAAGGTACGAAAATTGAGCATGAGATTCCTGCTTTAGCAAGATAATGTGCAAATGCAGTAGCTGTATTGCCTGTACTGGCTACAACGTATTCTTTTACACCATGTTCTTTTAAAACACTTGCAGCAAGTGCGCCACCTTTATCTTTAAAAGTTCCTGTAGCAAAGCTCTTATCGTTTCTATTCACAAAGATTTTCAAATTTAGATTATATTTACGCTTTGCATAGTCTTCTAAAAAACTCCATCGCTCAATTGGTGCTACTCCTTCACCTTCAGTAATAATGTTTTCTTTACTTTCAAGTGGAAGAAAATCAAAGTAATGCCATAAACTCTCTGGTTTAGCATCATTACCTATTAGTTGTTTGATTTTATTTTGATCAATAGAATAAATAGTATTTATTTTATGATCTCCACATTTTGGACAAGATTGGTTATTTGCAAACCATTCTTTAAAACCTGCTATTTTTTCGCCACAAGTGCGGCATTTAAAGTGAAATTTTTTGCTCATTACTTAATGTTTAAATTATATCATGCAAAGATAAAAAATCAATACTTGAATTTAAAAGTTTTAGCATAATTATATTTAGATATAAAAAAAATGCATATATTTGACTAAACGGAATAATCTAAATTATACTATTATGAATATGTCGGATTTAACAAATGAAGATAAAGTTTTTATCAGAACTATTTTTAATGAGATGCGTAAAAGCATACAAAATTTTATTACTGAAAGAGATTTTAATCTGTCTAATGCACAATTATTTGCATTTTTAAGTAACTCGCCTGCGGCTCTTGCTATTGCTAGTGATGGAGCTGTTGATGAAAAAGAAATTGCCGGTATTGAAAAGTTGTCGAAAGGAATTGATATTGGGTCATCGGTAAACCTTGACCTAATGGAAATGATGGCAGTTGCTTTTGAACCTGATAATTGTATTACAAACGAAGAGTTTAATATACGAGTTGGTTCAGAAATTCTTTTTCTTGCCAAAAATTTTAAAAAGTATGAGTCGGAATTTGTTAATGCTTTAAAAGCAATGCTTACTTTTGATATGAATCCAAAAAGAGATGGCTCTTTAAGTTCTTCTTTTAGCAAGCTTATGGATACAATGATTGAAAATAATGTAAGTAAAGATAAAGAAGCTGAAATGAAGAAAATGAAGGAATTGAAAATGAAAATTGGAATTTAAAATAGCGATTAAGGTTCATCAAGTTTTGGTTAAAATGTTAAATGTCAGTTGGTAGTCGTGCAAAGATATTGTACAACTACGAACTGGCTACTAGTTACTGTTTTTTGCAATAAACCAGGGGTTTAGCAAATTTTCTTTATTGTAAATTACTTCTTTATTTGTTTCATGTATAATTACGTTTCCTCCAGCAGCTTTAAGAATTGCATGTCCGGCAGCAGTGTCCCATTCCATGGTTGGAGCAAAACGGGGGTATACATCAGCTTCTCCAGTTGCTATTAAACATAGTTTTAGCGAACTACCCATGCTGACAATCTCAATTTCTTTATGCTCAGTTTCTAATTTTTCTATAAACTTTTTTGTTTCGTCAGATAGATGAGAACGACTTGCTACAACCCTATACTTTCTGTTAAAGGTTTGAGGAATTTTTTCTTTCCTTGTATGAATTTCTTGTATGATGTTTTTTTCTTTAAATGATGAATCTATACTTTTAACTGTATATGCTTCTCCATTTAAAAAATTAAAGTATAGAGTTTTTAAAACCGGACTGTAAATTACTCCCAGAACAGTTTTTTGTTCATGAATTAATGCAATATTTACCGTGAATTCACT
>JAOZNO010000908.1 GCA_029933755.1 Bacteroidales bacterium
ACAAATATTCGTTAGCGAAGTTTCTATAATCTCTTGATCCTCTTGATTTTGGTGCATATTCAAAAACTGATTGACCAAAAGCCGGTGATTCCATTAATGATATATCCTGACGGATATATGAATCAAAAAGTTTGTCTTTTAGGCTTTCATTGGCAATAATATTAGAAATTATTGCCTTTGCAAACTTGGTTCTTGGCGCAAACTTAGCTAATAAAATTCCTGCCAGTTCCAATTTGGGGTTCATTCGGTCTTTAACTTTTTGTGCAGCATTTAAAATACTGTCCAAACCTATAAATGCAAAATTTTCAGCCTGCATAGGTACAATAAAGTAATCTGCTGCAACTAATGAATTAATTGCTAAGAGCCCTAAACTTGGCGGACAGTCAATAATTATATAGTCAAATTTATCTTGTATCTCAGCCAAAAATTCACGTGCTATAAACTCTCTTCCCGGTTCATTACTAATACCAAATTCATAATCGAGTAAATCGTCAGTTGAAGGCACAATTGAAAAATTTTCTAATTCAACAATTGATTCTTCTATTGTCGCATTTTTTGCAAGTACATTTCCTATATGCTTTTCTGATTTTCGGATACCTTTTGAAAGGCTAAGGTTACACTGACTATCAAAATCAAGAAGTAGTACTTTATAGCGTTTTTTTGCCAGGGCAGCACCAAAATTTAGTGTTGTGGTTGTTTTTCCTGTACCGCCTTTGTAGTTAATTACTGAAATTATTGTTGCCATCTATTTGTAATTGGTTAATTGGTAAACTCCAAAAACTAAAAACCCTGTTTTTAATTTTTAGAAGTCACCATTAGTCATTGGTAATATTTAAATGACCAATCAACTAATTTAAATTTTCATTACCATATCTCATCATACTCCAGAGCAAGCTTACTGAGCCTGTTTACTGAGTGTTTACTAAGTGTGTTTACTGAGCGAAGTCGAAGTAAAGTCAAAGTAAAGTAAATTCTACTTTCTATCCTTCAAATTCAATTAAATCGTCCTTATCATTTTTATTCTTTTTATCTTCTTTATCATTTTCGGAAGATAAATCTTCTTCTTCGTTCATTTGCTTTAATAAATCTTCTTCCGAGATAACATGCTCATCTTTTTGTTCGGGTTTAGCAAATGTTTTGTTAAAATCGATTTTATAATCTGATTCATCATCCGTTTCTTCCTTTTTATTTTCTGCAACTTGTTTCAGACTTTCTTTTGCTTCTTCAGTTTTAATTGATTCTGAAAAAACCTCTTTATTCTCATCAATTTCTTTTACCTTTTGTTCTACAATAGACTGTACTACCATTTCAACTTCAGCCAATTGCAAAAAATCATCATCATAAACCATTAATTGTGACGATAATACCCAGGTTCTTAAATATACCCTTAGCAAAATAAAACCTTGTTGCATTAAGAACACAAGTAATATGCCAATTCCGGTAGCCATTTTCATATCACTTTCAAAATAGAGATATACATACATGATTACAGCAGGTAAAAACAAAAGAATCAGATACAGTACATAGGTTTTTAGAAAATGCTTAAATGCATACCTTACTCCTCCCCAAAACCCTTTAAATATGTTAAAACTATTATTTAATTCAAGATAAAACTTACCGTAATCTCCAATCATTGAAATGAGCATAAAAATTAGGGCATATAAACCAATTGCTGAAAAAACCAGGTAATAAGCAGTAAGCTCTGACTGGAATTCAGCAAAATTATTACTGATATATCCACTTAATGGAATAAAAATAAGTAGTAAAAAGATTATTTGAGAAAGAACAATAATCAGGCTTAGGCCTAAATACCTAAAAAAGCTATGTGCCCCGGCTCCAAAAAATGAGGAAGTAGAAAACTTATCGTCATTTAAAGTTCGTATAATTCCGCCGGTTAAAAATACACTTAAAAGGAAATAAGCAAGTATTAACCATTTAATACCACCTGTAATTGCGTTAAAGGCCTTACCGGAATAGTACATCAGGTTTGAGAAAACCGTGTAATCAAATCCTGCCAAAAGACCATTTAAAAAATCAGAATGTCCGGCACTGCTTTTTAATGCAGAGAAAAATGGCAGAGCAAAAATTAATGCCATGAGAATATTTGCAAAATAAAGAATAAATAACATTCTCGGATATTTTGCTGTTTGGATAAAACCTTTTGTATATGCTTTTGCGATATTCATT
>JAOZNO010000124.1 GCA_029933755.1 Bacteroidales bacterium
ACTCCCTCATCTTTTGATGACAGATACAAAGGAAGTGATTTTAATATAATACCAAATTTTGCATTAATTTATTCTATAAAAGACAAACACATTTTTAAGCTACTGTATGGTGAGGCTGTTCGCAACCCAACAATCCAAACACTTTATAGCGATTTATGGGCTAAATATTCAAGTGGTTTGGAACTGGATGATTTAATGCCAGAAAAGCTAAGAACAATTGAATTTAATTACATAACCTCCCTATTTGATTCAAAACTGAGCCCTTCAATAAGTATTTATCAAAACTATTTTACAGATATGATTTTAAAAACTCAGGTATTTAATACTAACGAAGATCAGTACTATTGGCTTTTTGGTAATTACGGTGAAATGGTAACAACCGGTATGGAACTTACTTTATTGACAAAACCTATTGATAATTTAAAAATTGAATTGAGCTATACAATACAAAGCACAGAAGATAAAACAAACAAAGAAATAGCAGTGGGTAATTCACCTAAATCTTTGGCTTACCTAAAATTATCCTATGCTCTAAAAAATATTACTTTTGGAGTAACTGGTAATTATGTGGACAAAATGGATGCCCTCTGGTGTCAGAAAATGAAAGAAAGAAAAGCTAATAGCGTTGATGATTACTATAACGTAGGAGCAAATCTCAGATTTAACAATATTTTGAACAGGAAATTCTTTCTAAACTTTCATATCTCAAATATACTTGATCAGGAAATTCGATACACATCCGGTACTGATGAGTTTTCCCAACGTGGTTATATTGGAGAAGGCAGAACTTATCGAATTACAGCAGGTTATAAATTTTAGAATTGGTAGCACTAAGCTATTTTCAACAACATATAATAGCAATAAACCGATATTGCTTAGATTTGAACCTGATAAAATTGAGGATGCAAGCAGGGAACTATTTTAAACGAATAAAGAATACCTAAATTGAAAAAAACAATAATTAAACTACTTGCACTCATAATTTTAATGAATACCAGCCCTACTTTTGCGCAAGAGTGGTATAATTTAAAATCCTATAAAAAAGAAACGGGGAACTCATCCCTTTTGGAAGGCTGTTGGCTAAAAAATGACAGAAAAAAACAAACCACAGTTTGGAAACAAGCCAACAGGTATAACCTAGTAATTGAAAACGGAAACAAAAAGTATCAAACAATAAGTCAAATTCAAGCTTTTTACTTGTGGTTTGATAATGAAAGAAAAAAACAGGGACATGAAATAAGATGGGCAGGAATTGCGGCAATAGCAGCTGGTCAGCTATCAAAACTTGACATAGGCTTTATTCGGGTAATTATTGTACATAATGCAGAGCTTGTTCACTTTGCACATGAAGGTTCTGAAAAAGTATTTGCCTTCGCATTTCCTCAATTTAAAAAGCTATATTTCTCAAGTGAAATAATAATAGGACAAGATGCCGAAAAATGGGATAAAAAGTTTGGAATGAAAGAGCAATGTGAAATACTTAAACCTGTTTATCAAAAGCTATCGATAAAAGCATTGAACAAGTTAGAAAAAATGGCAAAAGGCAAAAGTATTTTTCGTTTGGGAGTTCCTAAAAAATTAAGATACGAAGGTGAAATAGATAATTGTCAATCAAGGTTTGAGCATGGGATAAATAAATTGCTTCCGTACTATACAACCTTTAACTAAATTCCAAACTACAATACAGGTATCTACTTAAGGCCGCCTCTAATAATTAATTTACAGCAGGGTTTTCAGAGTATCCTGATAATGATAAGTATCATATTAATCAAATAGAGAAATGTATAAAATATTGACATCTTAAAAATTTAGTTTTATGGTAATGAAGAAAAATATTTATACCTTGCTAGACAATTGATTAAATTACAAAGGTTTCCAAATTTAGATATATGAAAAAGCTGAGACTAATCTTTGCAGTACTTCTATGCAGTATTTTTTCATTAGAATTAAATGCTCAAACACAGGAAACTGACAGCCTTGAAAACCTGTTACAAAAACACCAAAAAAAAGATACGATAAAAGTTAATTTATTGAATGAAGTCGCCTATAAATTATATTTAATTGACTTTGACAAATCCTTTGAATATGCTAACGAAGCTTTTGCTCTTGCCAATAAATTAAACTTTATAAAAGGGAAAGCAGAAAGTTTACGTTTTATAGGGGTGCACTATTATATGCTAGCTTTTTATATTAAATCATTGGAGTATTACCAAAAAGCATTAAAATTAGAGGAACAGTTAGGGAACAAAAACGGAATTTCAAGATGTTACAACAATATTGGGCTTATTTTTAGATCGCAAGGGAATTATTCTAAAGCCTTAGAATATTCTTTACAATCATTAAAATATGCAAAGGAAACAGATGACAAATTAGTAGTTTCAGTAGGTCTCAATAATATTGGTATTATTTATAACTTAAAAGGCAATTATTTAAAAGCATTGGAATATTACAATAAGTCATTAAAAGTAAGCACAACGATAAACCTTAAAAGTGAGATAGCAGAATCATACATTAAGATTGGAGATATTTATACAATTCAAAACAATTACCCCAAAGCATTAGAATATTTACAAAAATCACTAAAAATAAGTATTGAAACGGGTTATAAATCAATGGAAAACAAGAGCTATGCAGCACTAGGGCGGCTCTATCTTAAACAGAAAAATTCAAAAAAAGCTTATATATACAGTAAAAAAGCCTACTTAATGGCTAAAAAAACCGGAGAGTTTGGTTTACAGAAAGAAGCTTCTGAAATATTAGCAAAAAGTTGTGAGTTTTCAGGTTTGTACAAAGAAGCGTATCAATATTATGTTGTTTTCAAAACAATAAATGACAGCCTATATAATGAGAAAAACCTAAGAAAAATAACAGGGCTAGAGTATAAATACAAATACGAAAAAGAAAAGCAAGCAGCAGAACTGGAACAACATAAAAAAGATATAGTGTTGGCAAAAAAGGCAAATAAACAACTAATTATTCGTAACTCATTCATTGGGGGATTTATTTTAATGCTCTTGTTGGCTTTAATTGTATTCCGTAGCCTCACACAAAAACGCAAAGCAAACCTAATACTTGCCATGCAAAAACAGGATATTGAAGAAAAAAATGCAGAACTGTCTCAACAAAAAGAAGAGATCCAAAGCCAGGCAGAAAAACTGCAAACTGCAAATAATAATCTTCAAAAGTTAAATGCCACAAAAGATAAGTTTTTCTCAATAATAGCCCATGACTTAAAAAGCCCATTTAATACAATGCTTGGCTTCTCTGAAATTTTAAATGACAATTTCGATAAATATGACATAAAAGAACAAAAGAAATTGTTTGGTATAGTACATTCAGGCATTCAAAACACTTATAAATTACTTGAAGATTTACTTCTTTGGTCTCGTTCACAAAAAGGAATTATAGATTTTAACCCACAAAAAGTTAAGCTGTATGAACTTTCAAATGATATAGTAGAACTATTAACACAATCAGCTGAAAGCAAAACAATTAATATAATAAATAAAATACCCAAAGATATTTATGTTCATGCAGATAAAGAAATGCTTTCAACAATTATCCGAAATTTGATATCGAATGCCATAAAATTCACTCAAAAAGAAGGTACTGTTGAAATTGGTATTCAGACAAACCATGGCTTATCTGAACACAAAACATATGTAAAAGACAATGGTATAGGGATTCCAAAAAAGATACAATCCGATATATTTGACGTTGGCGAAAGCACCTCAACTAAAGGCACCGAAGGCGAAATAGGAACAGGACTTGGTTTAATACTTTGTAAAGAATTTGTTGATAAACATGGTGGCAAAATATGGGTAGAAAGTGAAGTAGGTAAAGGTAGTGAATTTATTTTTACTTTGCCTGTGATTTAAAAATGCAAAAAAATGGATAATAAATTAGAGCAACCCAATAACCCTTTACACGGAATGACCCTGGAATCAATTTTAGAATACCTTTGGGGCGTATATGGTTGGGAAGAACTGGGAATAGAAATTAATATTCGTTGTTTTAATCATGAACCATCTATTAAATCGTGTCTAAAATTTTTAAGAAAAACACCCTGGGCAAGAGAAAAAGTAGAACAACTGTATATTGATACGAGATATCAGTGATTCAAGCTCATAGCATAACACTATCTTTTATTTTTCAAGGCCGTACCCAAAGCCAAAGGCCGTGCAGCATCAGTAACCGCTCCAATTTTTACGGCATAGCTATTATGTTTTTTTATGTCTTCATCAGTAATAATATGTATATCAAGCAAACCACCTGTACGATATCCGGTTTGCTGGTAATTTACCTCATCTAAACTTATACTCCAACCTTCAAGCCATGTATGAAGTTCTTTTAATTGTTCTTCACTACCAATAAAATGGATGAGAATATCAATATCGCTGGCAGGGCCTGCTGTTGCATTTTTTGTACTTCCGAAAACATAAAAAGCTTTTACTCCAAAGCGATCAGTATCAAGTAGAGAAGCTATACTTTCAGCCATCTGCAATCGCCATTGCCAATATTTATCAAGGTTTTTCAATGGTTCTTTTGCAACTGTTTTCATTCCTTCTATTTCGGTCTTTTCAGAAGCTTCAGTAATTACAGCTACCGCTTTTTCTAAATCAGCATTCATATACACCTGTACTTCTTGCCCTTTCACTACAGTAGATATGTCAATAACTTTTAGAAAAGCACTAAGATGTACATAATCCGGCAATAAGCTGGCCAAAATACTCTCTGACTTTTCAAAGAAATACTCATTAAAAATAATTCCATCATCATCAGGATAAAGCGGAAGATAACGAATATTTGCTTCAACCAAATCCTGAAAGAAGTGTGTTCCAAATGATAAATCAGGCGAATAGTTCTTTTTCTTTTTGGCAATTTCAATTAACATGGCCGTATTGTTAATGTCTGAATAAGTAACATTTACACCTAGTTTAATATCTCCACGGCTTCCCCAACGTCCCGGCCCCATTAATATAAACTGCTGCTTTGGCAGTAAATTATTCAGCCGACCAACAGCCTTACCAATTTCGACTAACTCTTCATAGCTTTTTACTTCATCATATTTTTGAGGGTCAACATAAACAATATGCGTAATTTTCGAAACCAGTCCGTTAGAAATATACCGTTCTGCTGAGAACAGAATCTTTTCTGGCTCTATATTAGTTGGAATATCTGCCGGATTATTCTCCGGTCTGTGGCTCTGGCTTCGACATTGCAATAAATACAAATTATCACCATCATGTGCAAACTCAACATCTACCGGGTAATTATATTTTTCCTGTAAAACATTAAGCATCGCATTTATTTGTTTTACAAAGTTTGTGTTTGATATTAAACCATTTGCTGTAACCACAAATTCACCGTTCTCAAAATCAGTTCCAATAGGCCTTGGTTGTTGAAAAAAACCATCTTTAATAGCTGAAACAAGTTGATGAACCTTGGGATACTCATAACCATATTCTTTCAATAAAGAATCAAATTTAACAGTCTCAAAACTGCCTGTTTCCAGATTAATTACATCCATATTCTTAGGCGAATAACGGATTGCGTCATCAATAGAAACATTCACTTTTAATCCGGGTTGACCGGGTGCAATTAAAATAGGATAATCATCTTTTAACCGATCAACAGCTCTTGTACCCAAACCCGGAACAATACGAATCAGGCCATCCTCTCTTTTTATTCTGCTAGACCATCTAAACTCATTATAGCTAAAAGCAACTCCTGCAAATGCAGGAAAAAAGTATTTGCCGACCTTTTTACCAACTACTTCCTGAATCATAATACCCATTTCCTCATGAAAATCAAGCAAATCATGCTCTATTCTGTAGCCAATTGGATCAGGACCAAAAATGGAAGCATAAATTTCAGCAATGGCATCAACTAATTCATTTAATCGTTTTTCTTTATCTCCCTGGTTAGCAATAAACAAACTTTTATATTTTCCTGCAAAGGCAGTTCCAAATCGATCTTCTAACAAACTAGAGCTACGTACCACAAGCGGAACTTCACCAAAATCATCAAGCACATGCGAAAGGTCATTTAAAGTACCCTGATCAAACGAGGAATTCTTAAAAACATGTACCACATAGGGGTATTCCTGTTTTACCTGACCAATATCCTTATACTTTTGCTCTATGATATCTTCAAGCTTATTGTAACTCATAAACTTAAGGGTATTGTCAGAGGTTAAATACCAGGTTTTAGGTATTTTTATATTTTCAAATAATTCCTGATCTTTTTTCGATTTTTTTAAGATTTTATCGGCTAAAAATAAGCCTGAACTCTTTCCGCCCACTTTCCCCTGGCTTCCAACAGGAAAAATAACCCGTTTTAGCATTTTATTAAAATCATTAAGCGTAATAAATTTTTTGGCTATATTTATGAATTCCTGTTGACTGTTTAGTAAACGACGGATAAGGGCAACAAGTAGACTGGTTTCACGTGGTTTTGAGAGTTCAACACCTTGTGGCGAAAGATGATGGTATTTTTTAATAGCTGCACTAATTTCACTTAAAGATGAGCTTGTATCCTGTACGATATCAGCCAGAAAACTGGTTTGGTCTTCTTGAATCCACCGCTGAATATTATTCATGATTTCTTCCATGCTCATATATTTCTCAGCAAGGTGAAAAACATCATAACTAACACTTACCAAATCAACACTTTTACTTTTTTGGAAGGGTAAATTTACTTCTTTCAGTAGTTGCTCTTCATGAACCATAACCGGACTAAAAAATTCTAACAAGTTTTTAGATTCTTTTATCCCACGCAAATAGAGGTTATTTACCATATTCCTTGAAATAAGTACAAAAAGCTTGGGGTTGGTATTCTGTAACAGGTCTAAAATAATTTCCCAATCGTTTTTTGCTCTTTTGTCAGGCACATCATCAACAAAAACAGCCTTTAATTGCAAATTCAAAACATAAAATCCAATCTGTTCAGAAATTGTGTTAATTAATTTTCGCTCTTCTTTTAAAAAAGGGCCTTCATCGGCATCTGGTCTTTCTTTTACATAACTTACACAAATACCTCCTATTTTCTCATCCTGAACTTTTATATCAGCTTGTAATACCCATTCAGACTCATTAAAACCTTCGGTTTGATAATAGGTTTCAAAATACCTGATTCTTGCCTGGCAAACATCAGGATACTGCCAACCCGGCGGAATGGCTTTTAAAATACCATTACAAATTTGTTCAACAGATAAATCCTTAGTATTAATTATTTCCTGTACCTCGTATAGGCAATTCAGTTCTTTTGCCCTTTCTTTTAAATCGGCAAACAGTTTATTTACGGATTGTTCATCGGTCATACACTTATTTTTATTAAAATATTTGTCAGAAGCCCGAAGTATAAAAACTTCTAACTTCCGTCTTCTAGCTTCTAACTTACTTTTTCAAAATTACTCCTTTGCTTCTTTTTCCATCTACTTTTATGCTTAACGGCTTTGTTAATTTTATATGTCGCACATAGTTTGTTTCTTCAATTAATTCCTGTGCTTTAAGCCATTCCCAATCTACCGAATATTCTTCATTTTTTGTTACCGAAAAATAGCTCACCCCAAAACTTGTTAAATTATGAAAAAAATGAGAGCCCTGACTCATATCTACATTCACATTCTCTTTAGCAGCTTCAACAATAGCCTGCACACCAGATATTTGCCCCCATGTTACCGGGATATTCATAAAAGGATCGGAACTGCCCCATCTTCCAAAACCAATAAGTAAATAAGGCGCATTTTCTATTACTAATTTTTTATTTATAGATTCCAGTTCCATAGCAATATCCCTGGTTTTTGTACCATCAAATTTTTCAGGAATTACATAAATAATATCCTTTATATTGCTTTTTGTTCCATTTCCTAAAACATTTTTTGAAGCAGCAAGGACACTTTCCCTGTTTAATTTATTTTCATCAATGAATACTTCTTCAGTTGAAACAACCATTGGGCGCACTTGTAAAAAACCAAACTGATGTGGCTTATCTTTATGAAAAGTCATGGCAAACTCAATTTCAACCGGATCTTCCATGGCTTTTTCACATAAAGTCATTAGTTTTTTCACTAAACTATTCAGTGGAATATCATTCATAACCAGCAAACGGGCAAAATTTAAAAGCCGTGGCCCTTCACCACCAATGCCAATATCAAGCCTGTCTGCTTGATAATCGTAAGTTGAAGCAAGGTATCGCATCGTTTTATGTGGTTCAGCATCCTCAATATTGCTTTTCAGCATATACTCCGTTTCCTTAACGGGATTATATTGCGAAGGCTTTCCCATATTAACGCTCCAGAAATTGGTTTGCGTTTCTTTTAGCATTTCAGGAATTGAACCAAAAGGCGGACTTATCTTTGGATAAGCAGGAGAGAACGCCCATGAAGCCCCTCCATCAACAATTGTTTTGCCTAGGCCGAGTGCTAAATTAACAACTCCTTCTTCTGGCTTTGCTGGCCCCGAAGGGTAAAAATTAAATGAACGTGCAACCCCTGATAATTCAGGATAAAAATGATCGTCATGACGT
>JAOZNO010000909.1 GCA_029933755.1 Bacteroidales bacterium
ATTCAATTCCTGTACTGGTTTTTCAATCTCCGTTGAAGGTGCTGCAAGATATAATTGAACAACCTCTTTCCCGGCTACTTTTCCAGTATTTTTTACCGTCATTGTAACTTTTATTTTTGAGGAGAAGCTGGTACTGCTTAACTTTAAATTAGAGTAGTCGAATGTAGTGTATGACATTCCGAAACCAAACTCGTAGGCCGTGGATACCTTAAAAGAGTCGTAGTAACGATAGCCCACATAAATACCCTCTTTGTAAAATGAGTTGATCGGTTCTTTAAGCTGATCGCCGGGAAAGCTACTTGCAGAAGGTACGTCTTCATACTTTAATGGAAATGAATCAGGTAATTTCCCTGATGGATTAATTGCTCCTTTTAAAATATCAGCCATAGCGTGTCCACCCTCTTGGCCAGGTAACCATGATAAAAGAATCGCATCCGGATAGTCTCTCCAACTTGATGTTTCCCAAACACCACCCACATTTAATACAACAATTACTTTTTTCTTTGCAGCATGGAAAATGTCACACACATTGTGCACAAGCTCAAGTTCAATCTGAGTTATAGGAAGGTATCCATTCTCGTAGTTTTCACCAGCACTTCGGCCAATTGTAATTACAGCAACATCTGTTTTTGATTCATATTCTTTTATCTCTTCTATTGAAAGTGATTTTTCTTTACTAAATGCTACTAATCTTTTTTTGAAATGTGGTGGAGATTGATCACCTTTTATTCCATTATCCTTACGCATTTTTGGATTATCAAAATAAGGAGGTACAAGGTTTTCCCTTTTTATTTTTTCAATATAATCCTTGTAATATTTTTCCATACCTTTCAATACTTTGAAACCAGCAGATTTGAGTCCTTCGTTTAGTGATATTGCATATTTATTGCTTCTTATAGTTCCACTACCTGTTCCGAATGCAATTAGATAATAAGATATTTTACCAAAAACGGCTACAGTTTCCTTGCCCTTAAGTGGAAGAGTGTTCTTTTCATTTTTAAGTAGTACCATACCTTCCTTAGCTGCATCCCTCGCTACTTTAGCATGGGCTTTCAAATCTGGCTTTGAACCGGGAACAAATCCTTTTGCTCTGGGTGAGTTTAGCTTAAACTTCAAAGGGTAAAACAGACTTTCATCAAGCGTGCTTTCGTCAAGTGTTTTATCTTTTAAGGCAGTTTTTAGTTCATTGTACTCCTGCATGTTACCACTCATTAATATATTGCTACCACCCCTTACTTTTGCTAATGCACTTCCACTGCCATCAAAATCAGTAACATATAATCCTTTGAAACCCCATTCTTTTCTTACAATCGTTTTAAGTAGTTCAGGGTTTTCAGCAGTATAATATCCATTCACCTTATTATAAGACGGCATAATTGCTTTAGGATGACCTTCTTTAACAGCAATCTCAAATCCTCTTAAATATATCTCACGCAAGGCTCTTTGACTAATTACCGCATTGTAATATCTTCTGTTAGCTTGCTGATTATGAGCTACAAAGTGTTTTAGTGTAACGCCAATTCCATAAGATTGCATACCGTTTACCATTGAAGCAGCTATTTTGCCGGTTAACAAAGGGTCTTCTGAATAGTATTCAAAAACTCTTCCATCTTTAGGGTTGCGGTGTATATTTACTCCTGGTGCCAATACCAGATCATAGTCATATTCTAAGGCTTCATTTCCAAATGCTTTTCCTATTTCTTCTACCAAATCGGTATTCCAGGTGGAAGCTAAACTAGTTGCAGTAGGAAATGCTGTCGTATATTGAAAATCTTTTTCTCCTTCCTTACGAGACTCCCTGTTCAAACCCGCTGGGCCATCAGACATAGCAGTATTCCTTATGGAAAGTCTTGGTATTACCAACTTTGCTCTTTGGTTTGCAACAATAATACCTTTGCCAACTTCAATCGTTTTAGGGTCAATGGCAGGTAGAAATTTTCCATCACCAACCGTCATTGCAATTTTCTCTTCAAGTGTCATTTTAGAAAGTAAATCTTTAACCCGAACCTCAATAGCTTCCTTTTTATCCTCATAAACAGGCAGCTTATTGTTTTTCTGTGCATATATGGTTGAGCAACTAACACTAATAAATAATGTCACATATAATATTCGGATTGAATTTTTCACTGAAGTTTCGGACTTCATAAACATTTAATAACCAGCAAAATAAGTATGAAAA
>JAOZNO010000910.1 GCA_029933755.1 Bacteroidales bacterium
TTAATATATTTTCCTCATAAAGAGAATCAGTTCTTAAACACGTAAGTTTATTACGTACCTCAATAACATTTTCATTTAAAACAGTCCACTGTTCCATCATTGCTTCGGCCGGTTTATTATTCATATCCCAAAGCATTGGTATACATTTTACATATAAGGTATCTTTATTCTTTTTGAAATCAATAATTTGTGCACGATTACCAAAAGCATCCCCAACCTGTATTGGATTCCATGACCAGGGAGACCATCTCGACGATTGCCCTTCAGAAGTTCTGTCTAATGATTTCCCTGCATAAAAAGATTGCTGAATATAACGACCTTCATCGTATATGTTAACAAGATTTTTATCAGTCCCTGAACAAGAAATATAATTAATTGCTCCCCCTCTGCTTAAATCCAATTTTACATTAATTACACCATTATTTGCTGATAGTTCTTTCTGCTGTGCTTTCAGAACGATCAGCATAGAATTAAAGATAATTATTAAAGCGATAATCTTTTTTATGTAAATCATACCAAGTCTCAGCAAGAAAACGTCAATAATTTTGTTACTCTTGTTTTGAAAACAGTTATTTACATAAGTAAACTCCTGATTTTCAAAACTACGAAAGCCTCATTCTTGACGTTTTCTTATCTGATACTGAGTTTTCGTGCAAGTACTACTTATAAATAATAAATGTTCTTATTTCTAATTCTTAAACAGTATTGAAGGTGAAATCCTGGATTTCTCATTTTTACTACTAGAGAAATATATTTGTAAATGCTTGCCACCTCCTGCCTGGAAATAAGTAACTTTTATAGAATGCTTTCCCGCGGATAAATTAACTGTTCCACTTTTTTCAATAGCACCATGTAAGCCATCATTTTCAATAATTAATTTATTATTAATATATAGTTTGCTTCCGTCATTGGAGTTAAGATAAAATGTGTAATTATCTGCCTGCGCAATATCTAAAGTGCTTGTAAATACAATTCCAAACTGATTAGCTAAATTATTTAATTCATCAAGCTTAAAATTATATACTTCTCCACTTCCTTTTATTGGTAATTTACTAAAATCAGGAAGTTTAACCCAATCACCCAAATAATAGTTAAAGTTTATTCCATTTTTTAATGAATCAACAAAAATAATATTGCTTATCATTGTAATACTTGGTTCTACACCATTTTTAAAAACTCTTGCTTTTACCGTTGTGCTTTTATGTATATCTAAAGGCTTTGTAAATAGTTGTGAGTTTTCATTGGGTTCATCATTATTTAAAGTATATCTTATTTCAGCATCATTAGTATATTGACGAATATTTACAGTGATAGAATCAGGTAAAATTAATGTGGTGTCAGTTGGAGTAATTACTGGTGCAGGAAGCATAGGTGTTTTTAAAATTCCGGAAAGCTGTTTTGATGTGAATATGTATTTGCCGGAAGATATTTCATAGTGAACTAAATTATTTTTAGTACCTATCTGATTAATACCTGCTTTATCAATACTTACATTTTCCGCTTTGTTTGCCGGAATATAAACCGAAGCTGTTGTATTTGCCGGAATAGAAACAGTTAATTTCAAATTATTGTTTTTTAATTCCCAGTTGCTTGTTATGTCTCCGTAAACAGATTTATAGTTGGTGTTTGCAAAATCTAATTCATTGATAATAGATGGCTTTATAATAATATGCTTAAAGCCTGGATTTTCTGTATCTGGATTAATTCCGCCTAAAGCCTGATAGAACCATGCAGTAACACTACCAAACATTGGGTGGCTGTGTGATTCGTTTCCTGTCCAGGTTTCCCACAGGGTGGTAGCACCTCTTTCAATATTGTAGCCAAAACTTGGAAAATCTCTTTGGTTCATGAGCGTATAAGCCAAATCAGCTCTTCCGTATTTCGTAAGGACTTCAAGAACATAGGGTGTTCCCATCATCCCGGTATCAAAATGCCCTTTAGTATTAGTTTCAATGTGATGTGCAAGAGTTTTAAATACAGTCTGAACATATTCATCCGGTACTAAACCGAAAGCAAGGGGAAATACATTGGCACCTTGTCTGCCTATTGAATAGCTGCTATTTTCGGAGTGTAAATACTTTTTGTTAAAAGCTGTTTTTGTTTTTTGTGCTAATTGTTTAAATAAATCGGTATCTGAATTTTCACCAAGTATTTCTGCAATTTTTGCCATAAGGC
>JAOZNO010000125.1 GCA_029933755.1 Bacteroidales bacterium
GGTAAGTTCTATTTATTTTTTCCTGAAGATAGTATTTATTTCAAAAAGATACAAATGCAGGAGGAGTTTGTTACTGTAAACCTGTATAATGGTTTTGCTGTGGTAAAAGGTCAGTATTGGATGTATAATCATCAGAATGACACGATTAGAATGAAAGTAGGTTATCCTTTAAATGCCACTTATATTTATGATCAATCTTATACGGCAACTGAGATTAGATTTGATGCCTTGTATAAGTTAAAAGTTAAAATTGATGGAATAAATCAGCAACTTATAAAATTACCCGATACACTGGAAAATCGGTGGAATTCATTAGAACAAATACCAAATTATGATGATACAGTAACAGATTGGTATATTTGGGAAACAACTTTTTTACCTAAATCAGTAACAAAAATAGAAGTCTGGTTTATTGTAAATACGAATGAAAGTATTATCAGGCTGGGTTATAATAATAAAAACTTTAATGGATTTATTTATGTGCTTGAAACGGGTAGTATCTGGAAAAACCCAATTGATAAAGGACGTATTTTTATTCAGTTAAAAGAAGATCTTTCTATAGATGATATTCATGGTATTAAACCCGATAGCATTTTTAGAGTTTCTGAAAATCAAAATTCTCTACTTTTTGATTTTTTAAGCCTTACACCAGATTTTGATGATAATATTATAATAACATATAGTAATTGGGTAGAAAACTTCCAGTGGGAAAAAGTAATTGAAAAATATGTGGAATATTATGCTGAAATTGATAAAACTTCAAAAATAAAAATAGACAAAAACAATTTTGAGCTAAAAGTCTTTGATGACCCTTATGAAATTGGTTCTACCTGGTGGGGTAGTTTACTATTATTCCTGTTTCTTTTTATTATATACGGTATTCCTATTCTGGTTATACTAATTGTTGTAATTATAATTGTCAGAAAAATAAGAAAAAAAAGAAAATTAGACCAGAGTTAACTCAAAAAAGGATTAGAAATCCGTTCTTTTCCAATAGTTGTAGGTGAACCATGGCCAGAGAAAACATTCATATCATCTCCTAAGGGGAAAAGCTTTTGTGTAATGCTGTTAACAAGAACGTCATAGCTACCGCCCGGAAGGTCTGTTCGTCCTATGCTTTGATTGAACAGTACATCACCAACAATCATAAATTTTTCATTTTTGTTGTAAAACACCAAACTTCCCGGCGAATGACCAGGTGAATGAATAATATCAAGTACAGAGTTTCCAAAATGGATATGCATACCTTCATTCAGATATTTTCCCGGTAATGGAGGATTATCTATTCGAATACCAAATGTCGCACCTTGTTCTTTAGCATTTCGTATCAGAAATTCATCTTCCTTATGTGATGCTAATGGAAGTTTAAATTGTTCTGAAACAAATTGGTTACCTAATATATGGTCGATATGTGAGTGTGTATTTAAAAGATGTTTCAGCTTAATATTATTTTCTTCAATAAAACTTACTAAAATCTCTTCTTCATCCTGAGTAGAACAGCCCGGATCAATAATTACAGCCTCTCCTGTTTCATCGTATAATAAATATGTATTTTCCTGAAAGGGGTTAAATACGAAGGTTTTAATTTTAATCATATTATTTTTATTGTTTAAATGTATTTTGTTTTCCTTCAAGCATTGGTACAAACATAAAACTACCTAGTTTTGTTTCTTTATATTCTGTTTTAGATGTCCTGATAATTGAATACATAATTTGTTCTTCGGAATCACCAACCGGAATCACCATTACACCACCTACTTTAAGTTGATCTTTTAAGGCTTGTGGAATGTAGGGAGCGCCGGCAGTAACAATTATTTTATCATATGGCCCGTAAGTTGATTTTCCTTTGTAGCCATCACCATAAAAAAACTTCGCTTCATAATTTAAAGAACTTAAAAATGATTGTGTATTTATAAAAAGTTCCTTTTGTCTTTCAATAGTATATACTCTGGCACCTAATTTAATAAGTACAGCTGTTTGATAACCAGAACCTGTACCAATTTCAAGCACTTTGTCACCTTTATTAATATTTAAAACCTGAGTTTGAAAAGCAACTGTATAAGGTTGTGAAATCGTTTGTCCGGCACCAATTGGGAATGCTTTATTATGGTATGCCATTTTATCAAAACCAATATCTAAAAAAAAATGTCGAGGTATTTCCAAAATGGCAGCCAATACCTTTTTGTCTTCAATACCTTGTTTTTTAAGTTCTTGAGTAAGTTTTTTTCTTTGTCCTTTGTGTTTGTATGTGTCCTGCATACTTGCTTCTAGCTTTATTCTGTTTTTAGAAGTTCAAAATTAAAACAATATCTTCAATGTTTCAAAAAGTTCTTAGTTGTTTTTTATTAAAATAACTGACAATAATTAAAATTGAAAAACTTATTACAAATAATATCAATGCATACATATTTGCAGTATTATAATTTAGAGCTTCAACTTCGTCATAAATGGCAATAGATGCAACCCTTGTTTGTCCCGAAATATTACCCCCAATCATTAGCACAACACCAAATTCACCAATAGTATGTGCAAAACTTAAAACAATACCGCTTAATAAAGATGGTTTTATATTTGGGATAAGAATTTTTTTTAAAATAGTAAATTGAGATTTCCCTAAGGTTTGTGCAGCCTCTGTTAAATTTTTTGGTATAGAGTTAAATCCTGATATTATTGGATGAACCATAAATGGTAAACTGAAAATTACTGAAGCCAGTACTAATCCTTCAAATGAGAATACGAGTTGTAGTCCGAGATATTTATTTAGAAATTTACCAATAAAATTTTGAGGACTAAAGCTTATTAATAAATAAAACCCCAAAACAGAGGGAGGTAAAACTAAAGGCATACTCACCAATGCTTCAATAATAAATTTAAAACGGAATTTTGAATAGGCCAGCCAGTAGGCTAATGGAATACCAATGAGTAGTAAAATAAAAGTAGTAACGGATGCTAATTTTAAAGTAAGAATTAGTGGTGTCCAGTCAAATTCCATTAATCAAATTAATTGTTATGCTGAGCTTTTACGTTGAGCCAGTCTAAAGTATAAACAAAAAAAGGAGTCCGTAAAGAACTCCTTTTTAACATATTCTTTATTCTTAAAAGATTATAAGCCTTTTCTGGTAGAATAATTTATTTTTAAAGCAGATGCTTTTTTCAATTCCTGCTTAATTTCTGTAATGATTCCCATTTTTACCTCCATATCAGCTTTTATTGATGTGGTCATGAAAGGGATATCTCTTTCGTCCATTTTTTCACGTTCTGCCGAAATGTATGCACCAACATCAGATATCTTAGAAAGTTCATCATTTAACTGAAGCCTGGGTTCTGTTCCGTATACTTTTTGGAATGCCTTTATAGGTGCTCCAACATAAATATAACTTACTAATGATTTTTTTTCCAATTTTTTAATTTCCGTAGCTTGTGGCAATTTAACTGAAATTTTTAAATCAACCTCACGCATTACCGTAGTAACCATAAAGAAAAAAAGTAGCATAAAAACAATATCCGGTAACGATGCTGTAGATATTGCAGGTGTTCCACCTTTTCCTTTTCTTGCAAATTTAGCCATTATTTTTTCCCTCCTACGTTTCTTGGTTCAGCTTCTGAAATGGTCATAGGATAAACTTTTTTAACAGCTTTTTGCTTTGGATCATCCAAATCTTTATAAAGCATTCCAAATTTTCTCATGGATAATTCATCTCTTAATTCATTAAAGGCTCTTACCAGCTCATTTTGTATTTCAATATATTTATGATAAGAAGTTCCTTTATCGTTTTGCAGAGAAACTACTCCTTTAGAAAGTTCCATCATACCTAAAAAAGGTACATCTACTGCTTCATCTTTTTTTTCTGATAAGTTAGGATCATCATTGGGATTATTTATAAATTCTTTTACTCCATCACAAAGCTTATTCACTGCCATTAATTCACCTTCTACCGCTAATTGGTTATGTTGGTTAATCAAAACAATATAAACATTCCTTTCTTTAACATCAGGAGGTTTTGGTTGATTTTCCGGTGGTATAGCTGACAATTTTCGGGTTATACCCGAATCTACATCCATAGTAGTAGTTACCAAAAAGAATATGAGCAACAAAAAAGCTATGTCTGCCATTGAACCGGCATTTATTTCCTGAACAGGTCTTGCCATAATATAGTAATATTAATGCTGCCCAATTCAAATTGGGCAGTCCTGATTATTTAAAAACTTTTGAAACTTCTACATATAAAATACTTGCTATTGCTCCAGCAAATAGAAGATATGAAGTCCATAGCATCATACCCGAAAACTGTAGAGTTCCGGGAACATTATCTGCTCCTTCATAGCCGGGTAATGTAAGTATTGTATCATCAGCTAGCATATATGCTATAAACACAAAAACTGCAACTACAGCAACTGAAATTAATGCTTTTACCGCTTCTTTTGGTCGCGTAAACATTCTTACCAAAGGGAAAACTACAGCCGCAATTGCAGCAATTCCAAATAAAACATAAGACCAGTATAAAATCATATCTAATATACCACCATATATTGTTATTTGTTCATCAAAATCAGTTCCTTCCGGTATACCTGCAGTTACTTTATAGAAATACACTAACAATATGACAGAAATTGTCATTAGTGCATAAAGTAATACTGAAGTTATTTTTGATATATTAATCATAATGATTTATTTTTTTGCGTTATACTTTACAATAATATCAATTAAAGAAATTGAAGCATCTTCCATTGAGTTAACAATGCTATCAATTTTAGAAACGATATAGTTGTAGAAAACTTGTAATATAATAGCTACAATTAAACCAGAAACGGTTGTAATTAAAGCTACTTTAATACCACCTGCAACCAATGCCGGAGAAATATCACCCGCAGCCTGAATTGAGTCAAATGCACCAATCATACCAATTACTGTACCCATGAAACCAAGCATAGGAGCAAGAGAAATAAATAATGCCAACCATGTTAAACCTTTTTCTAAAAGTCCCATTTGAACACTACCGTATGAAACAACTGATTTCTCAACCATTTCAACCCCTTCTTCAGCACGATCAAGTCCCTGATAGAAAATACTGGCAACAGGTCCTTTTGTGTTACGACAAACTTCTTTTGCAGCTTCAACACCACCTTCGTCCAGTGAATTTTCAATATTAACTAATAATTTTTTAGTATTGGTACTTGCCAGATTAAGATAGATAATTCGCTCAATGGCAATGGCCAAACCTAAGATTAGGGTTAACAATACAGATGTCATAAAGGCTGCACCACCTTCAATAAATTTCTTTTTAAGTTGTTGATGCATTGGCACCTCGTCTTCTGTAAGTACTTCAGTTTCCTCAACAACGGTTTCCTGAGTATCTTGTGACGTTTGATCAACAGTTTCGTTCTGAGTAGTATCTTGCTCATTCTGAGCATATACAGCAGTATTAGCTCCTAAGAGCATCCCGATTATGGCTATAAGCGCAAACAATTTTTTCATAGTCGACCTTTTGAATTTTGAATTTAATTTTAATTAATACTTATTTATTCTATTTATAATAATATACATTCTAAAACTGCGGAGAGAGTGGGATTCGAACCCACGATACCCTTGTGAGATATACACGCTTTCCAAGCGTGCGCCTTCGACCACTCGGCCACCTCTCCCTTCATGACCACTTTTTCGAAAGCCAAATTAATGTGCCGAAATTATAAAAAAAATTCTATTAAGAAAATTTAAACACATTAATTATATAAAAGTGAATATAATCATCTTTTAATTAGACAAATATAGAATGTTTTACTAAAAATAAAAAAAAAACATTACAATAATTCTAAATTTCAGGCAATTAACAAAAAATTATAGAAATTAATAGTCCCTATTCAAGCTAATTTCACCTGCAATAGATATTTGTAAATACTTTTTAATTTCAGTCGGTGTTAATTGTTGTCCTAACAAAAACATAAGCTTTGTAATTGCCGCTTCGGTTGTTAAATCACCCCCTCCAATAATACCAATTTCAGCTAGTTGTGCACTGGTTTCATAACGCCCCAGCTCAACGGTACCTGCATTACATTGTGTAATATTTAATATAATAATATTCTTGGTAAGGGCATCTTTTAAAATAGATACAAACCATTTTTCAGTTGGTGCATTTCCCGAGCCAAATGTTTCAAGTACTATAGCTTTTAAGCCTTTTGTCGATAAAACAGCAAAAATAAACTCTTTGCTAATTCCAGGAAAAAGTTTTAAGATTCCTATGTTGGTATCTAAATTCGTTTTTATATTGATTCGTTTTTTTTGACTGGGATAATGAATTGCCTCAAAATTATATTTTATATGAATGCCAATCTCTGCAAGTGGTGGATAGTTTGGTGATTCAAAAGCATCAAAATGCTCTGCATTATATTTTCGGGTTCGGTTTCCCCGGTATAATTGATTCTCAAAGTAAATGCAAACTTCAGGTACAACAGGCTTTCCATTTCTTTTAGCTGCAGCAATTTCAATCGAAGTTATAATGTTTTCTTTGCCATCGGTTCGTATGGTTTCTATGGGTAATTGCGAACCGGTAAAGATAACGGGTTTATGTAAATTTTCTAGCATAAAGCTTAAGGCTGATGCTGAATAGGACATGGTGTCTGTACCATGTAAAATTACAAAACCATCATATTTATCATGATTATCTCTAATAATTTGAGCAAGTTGTATCCAAATTTTGGGATTTACATTTGAAGAGTCAATGGGTTTTTCAAAAGATATTGTATTTATCTTATAACCAAATCTTTTTAATGCTGGAACCTGAACTAGTATATGTTCAAAATTCAAAGCTGCTAACACTCCTGTTTCAGGGTCATCTACCATCCCGATTGTACCACCGGTATAGATTATTAATATGGAAGGTTGTTTCATAAATTCATTTATTATACTATAATTAGAGTGTGTCCATAAAGTCAAGAGTTTGTGTTTTTTTACCCCGAAAAATCGGGACAAGTCGTTTTTTACTATTTTCAAACAAAAATAGTATTCAGTTAGCTTACTGAGCGTAGTCGAAGTATCAGTAAGCAAACTTTGTACTGCAAACTTTGTACTGCATACTGTGGACTGTGGACTGTTTACTGCTAACTTCTGCAAATCTTTAAATAAGTTTCACATATTAAAAAAAGCTTAAAAATAAGACATAATAGACAAACTATAATTAGCTTGCTCTGTTTTTAAATCTGAAAAAGCTTTTTTGCATTTTCAGTAGTTATTTTTGCTACGGTCTCCATGTCAACATGATAAACATCTGCAATTTTTTGTGCAATTAATGTTAAATAAGAGCTTTGATTTCTTTTGCCTCTATTTGGAGCAGGTGCTAAATATGGCGAGTCAGTTTCAAGAACTAAATGCTCCAGACCAATTTTTGCAACAACATCAGCTAAGCCAGAGTTTTTAAATGTAACAATTCCTCCTATCCCAATCTTAAACCCTTTATATGATAATATTTTTTCTGCTTGTTCAATGCTACCTGTAAAACTATGAAAAATTCCTTTTAAGCGGTCATCATTTAATTCATCAATAATAGAAAAAATTTCATCAAAAGATTCTCTGGAATGAATAATTAAAGGAAGTTCTGTTTGTTTAGCCAAATTTATTTGATATCTGAAAGCTTCTTCTTGTTCTTTTATAAAAGTTTTATCCCAGTATAAATCAATTCCGGTTTCACCAATTCCATAAAATTTTTCCTTAGCTAGCCAATGTTCTAAATCTTCCAGTTCTTTCTTATAATTTTCTTTTACCGAAGTGGGGTGTAAGCCTAGTATAGGATAACAAATATTGGGGTAATCTTTGCCCATCTTTACAACTTGCTTTGTTGTACTGCTATCAATATTTGGAATAAATAATTTTTGAACACCGTTTTTTATTGAATCTTTAATTACTTCTTCACGATCTTTATCAAAATGCTCAAGAAAAAGGTGTGTATGGGTATCAATTAATATCATAATATATTGTTCTATTGCGTTATTGTTAAATTGTTATGCTCTATTTGTCCGTTCATAAAGTTGAGTATATTTATTAAAAAAAGGTTTCTTGTTAATTAGTTAGAGAGTATGCAGTTCTTAGCAGGCAGTAAAGGTGCTGTACTACAAGAAGTTACTGCCTGGATACTGAGGACTGCTGACTTTTAACAAAATGTAAAAAAATAAATTATTACAAAAAAACTGATATTATAGACAAACACTATTAGTGTAATTCTGCAAAAGTAATTATTCTGAATCAAATTTTGAGTTTAGAATTTGGTAATTTAACAATAATAAAAGAATTTAATATATTTGTACAATAAGATTTTTTTATGAGAAAGATAAACATACTTTGGGCTGACGATGAGATTGATTTGTTAAAAATTCATATTCTTTTTCTTGAAGAAAAGGGATATGATGTGGTTACAGCAAATAATGGTGATGATGCTATTGCCCTGGTACATGAAAATCATTTTGATATTATTTTTCTTGATGAACACATGCCCGGATTAAGTGG
>JAOZNO010000126.1 GCA_029933755.1 Bacteroidales bacterium
CAACTTAAATATGAAATTAAGTGATTGAAATTGAGCAGTATAATTGTAATTCTTTTGTATTGCCTTTATGTCTTCTACCCAGCAGGGATAATGTTATGTATAATATGCGCAGGTTAGTTATTATAACCTATTTAAATTTAAATAAGATGAAAAAAACACGGAATATGTGATAATTTCATCAAAAAAAATTAATTTAAAAATAAAAAGATGAAACAGGATGAATTGAACAAGCTAAATCAGGATGAAAAGGATAAGACTGAGAATGAAGAAAACCTTAAAAATGAAATAAAGAAAGAGGTGAATTCTGAAAATGAGGAATCCATGAATGAGCCTGAAAAAGAAATTGAAGAAGGTTCAATAGAAAAGGGAATAGATAAATCTGAAATTGAAGAAGTGAAAATAGAGAATGTTGCTGCTGAAAAGGAATCCGAAAAGGAAGTTGAAGAGGAGAAAAAGGAAAGTGCAGCTGATTTGATCATGAAAAAGCTAAAGAATAAAAATATTGATAATGTTGAGAAAGCTAAAGATACTGCGACTACATCTTCAGAAGTAAGCACTGATAATACTGAGCTTGACAATAATGTAGAAGATATTAAAACGGATGAGTCTGTTGATATCAAAAAGGTGGAAAAAGTGAAAGAACTTGAGAGAGTTGATTACTCAAAATTATCGATGGATGAGTTAAATCAAAACTTCAGTGACTTGCTTGAAAGTGCAGATATTCAGAAAGTTAAGGATCGAATAGAGCTCATTAAAGTTAATTTTTACAAAAAGCATCATGCTAAAATTGAGTTAGCAAAGAAAAAATTTATAGCTGATGGTAGCAAGTTAGAGGATTTTAAGCCGGAAGAAGATAAGCAGGAAGAGAAATTTAAAGCATTTTATTCAGTATATAAGGAAAGAAGAGCTGCATATGGTGCCCAATTAGAAAAAAATAAAAAAGGAAATCTGGAGAAGAAATATAAAATCATTGATGATATTAAGGAATTGATAAATGGTCAGGAGTCAATGAATAAAACGTTTCATGAATTTAAAGATTTGCAAAATCAATGGCATGAAGCTGGTCTTGTTCCTCAGGCAGAAGTTAAAAAATTATGGGATTCATATCATCATTGGGTTGAGAAGTTTTATGATTATGTAAAGTTAAATAAGGAGTTACGTGATCTTGACCTAAAAAAGAATATGGAGCGTAAGCTTAACCTATGTCAAAAGGCAGAAGAACTTTTACTAGAACCAAAAGTTGTTACTTCTTTTAAAATTTTACAAAAACTGCATGGATTATGGCGTGAAATAGGTCCTGTTCCAACGGAGAAAAAAGATGAAATATGGGAACGCTTCAAAAAAGCTACGACCACAATAAACAAAAATCATCAGGACTATTTTGAAGGTCTTAAAGCAGAGCAACAAAATAATCTAAAAGCTAAAACTTTACTTTGTGAAAAGATTGAAGAAACCAATGAGTTGGAATTAAGTACTCCAAAAGAATGGGAAGAGAACTCAAAAGAAATTATTGAACTGCAAGGTTTATGGAAATTAATAGGTTTTGCACCTAAAAAGGAAAATAATTTGATATATGCAAGGTTTAGAAAGGCTTGTGATACTTTTTTTAATAGTAAACGTGAATTTTATTTTAAACATAAAGAAGTTGAAGAGAATAATCTTCAATTAAAAACCGAATTGTGCATACAGGCTGAAAGTATGACTGAAAGTACAGACTGGAGAAAAATAACAGATTCGTATATTTCTATTCAAAAAAAGTGGAAAACAATTGGCCCGGTACCAAGAAAGTATAAAGATACTATTTGGCATCGGTTTAGAAAAGCATGTAATCAGTTTTTTGATAATAAATCTGCTCATTTTGAATCATTGGATAGTGCTCAGGATGAGAATCTTGAATTGAAGAAGGCATTAGTTGAAAAGATAAATAATTTTGACTTTTCTGATGATAGTAATAAAAGTTTTGAGAAATTAAGTGATATTCAGAATCAATGGACAGAAATTGGTTTTGTTCCGTTAAAAAATAAAGAAGAAATTCAAAATGAGTACAGGGCAGCAATTGATAAGGTTTTTGAGAAACTGGATATTGGTGAGACAGAAAAAATGAAACTAAAGTTTCGTTCAAAACTTGAAAGTATTAAGAATTCACCTCAGTCAAGGGGGAAAATGAGAAATGAACATGAAAAATTATACAGTAGGTTAGAAAAACTAAAAGGAGATATTATTCTTTGGGAAAATAATATTGGTTTTTTCGCAAAATCTAAAAATGCTGAATCAATGATTAAGGAATTTAATGAAAAGATTGAAAAGGCTAAAGCTACCGTAAAAGTTTTGAAAGAGCAGTTAAATATGATTGATGAACTTCTATAGTTTTAGCGGGAATCTATATGGTTTTTGCAGGGATATTGTTGTTTTATTTTAAATTTAGGCTAAAGTAATATTAATAGTGAGTACTAAATATATATTTGTTACAGGAGGTGTTACTTCTTCACTTGGAAAAGGGATAATCTCTGCTTCTCTTGCAAAGCTTTTGCAGTCGAGGGGGTATTCTGTAACTATTCAAAAACTTGATCCATATATTAATGTTGATCCGGGTACTTTAAACCCATATGAACATGGTGAATGTTATGTTACTGAAGACGGTGCTGAAACGGATTTAGACCTTGGCCATTACGAACGTTTTTTAAACGTTCCAACTTCGCAGGCAAATAATGTAACAACAGGGCGAATTTATCAATCAGTAATTGACAAGGAAAGACGTGGTGATTATTTGGGAAAAACAGTACAGATTATTCCGCATATTACCGATGAAATTAAGCATAGAATAAAATTGCTGGGTAATAAATTTAAATATGATTTTGTTATTACTGAAATTGGTGGTACTGTTGGAGATATTGAATCATTACCTTATATTGAGGCTGTTAGGCAGTTAAAATGGGATATGCCTAATAATAGTTTGGTAATTCACTTAACCTTAGTGCCTTATTTAGCAGCATCAGGTGAATTGAAAACAAAGCCAACTCAACATTCTGTAAAGTTATTACTTGAAAATGGTGTTCAGCCTGATATATTAGTACTAAGGACAGAACATGAGTTAACAAAAGAAATTCGCTCAAAAGTGGCTCGTTTTTGTAATGTTGATATAAAATCAGTTATACAATCAATTGATGCTTCAACAATTTACGAAGTACCTATTTTAATGAGTGAAGAAAATTTAGATACAGAAGTGCTTACAAAACTTGGTATGACTGTAAACGAAAAGCCACAGCTTCAGCAATGGAAATCGTTTCTTTTGAAAAGGCTAAAGGCTAAAAAAGTAGTAAATGTTGCTTTGGTTGGTAAATATATTGAGTTACATGATGCTTATAAATCAATTGTAGAATCTTTTGAACATGCAGGTGCAAGTAATGAAGTGAAAGTTAAGATAAACTGGATTGATGCTGAAAAAATCACTAAAAACACATCCGAAGATTTATTTAAAAATGTTCAAGGCATTTTAATTGCTCCAGGTTTTGGGTTACGGGGTGTTGAAGGTAAAATTCAGGCAGCGAAACATGCCCGGGAAAATAAAGTCCCTTTTTTTGGTATATGTTTGGGTATGCAATGTGCTGTAATTGAGTTTGCTAGAAATGTACTTAATCTAAAGGACTCACATTCAACTGAGATGAAACCTTTAACGTTAAACCCTGTCATAGATTTGATGGAAGAGCAAAAAAGTATTACAAATATGGGGGGAACTATGCGTTTGGGGTCTTATCCTTGTGAATTACAGGAATCTTCAAACGCTTATAATGCTTATGGTTCTGATATAATTAATGAGAGGCACAGACATCGCTATGAGTATAATAATATATATTTAGATAAATTTGAAAAAGCAGGTATGTTTGCTACTGGAAGAAATACAGAGACAAATTTGGTTGAGATTATGGAAATAAAAGATCATCCCTGGTTTGTGGGTGTTCAATTTCATCCTGAGTATAAAAGTACTGTATTAAACCCGCATCCATTATTTGTGGATTTTATTAAAGCTGCGGCTAAAAATAATAAATAATTAAACCTAATATAAAAAAGAATTAATTAATAGAAGAAGATGGATAGAAATCAGATTATTGGTATTGTTCTTATTGCGGTAATTCTTATTGCCTACAGTATTTATACAAAGCCAACACAGGAGGAGGCAGAGAAAGCCAGACAGGAAAGGATAAGTAGAGATTCCTTGCAAAGAGTTCAGGACGAGCTTGATCGACAAAATGCAGCACAATTTGCAAATACTGAAAATGGAATCCTAAATCAGGAAACTATTCGCGAAAATGATTCTACATTGTTGGATACTGCAAGAATAAATCAGATTAAAGAAACCTATGGTTCTTTTGGTGAATCAGCAGTTGGTGAGCAGGAATTTTACACACTTGAAAATGATTTAATTAAAATGATTATTTCAACAAAAGGAGGGCGGCCTTACTCTGTTGAAATGAAAAATCATCAACGTTACGATTCTACTACTCTTTTACTTTTCGATGGAGATGCAACTGTTTTCGGTATGAACTTTTTTGCAGAAAATAGGAAAATATCAACAAATGACTTGTTTTTCAAAGCTATTGAAACACAAGTGAAAACAGATGCAACAGGAAGCGAAAAGAAAGCAGTTTTCAGATTGTATGCAGGTGAATATAAGTATATTGAATATACATATAAAATTAAGCCGGGTAGTTATCTAATAGATTTTGATATTCGTTTTTTTGGGATGGATAAACTAATTTCATTAGGAACTAATTACATTGATTTTAACTGGTATGTAAATGCACCAAGTTTAGAAAAGGGCTGGAGCTGGGAAAATCAAAATACGGGTATATATTGGAAATATTTTCAGGATGAAGTTGATTGGCTCACAGAAACCTCAGATGCTGATGACGAAGTACTTACAACCAAGGTGAAATGGATTGCTTTTAAACAACAGTTTTTTTCTTCTGTATTGATTGCAAAAACAGCAATGTTGAATGCTAAAGTTGAGCATGAAAATTTTGAAGAGAATAGTAAATATTTAAAAAAGTTTAATGCAAATATAAGTCTTCCTTTTGATGGTACTTCTGATGAAAAAATAGAATTTTCATATTACTTTGGTCCAAATCAATATAGTATACTTAACAATATTCATATTGATGAAAATGACGATCTTAATTTAACAAAAATGATTCCCTTAGGATGGGGGATTTTCGGATGGATAAACAGGTTTGCAATTATTCCATTATTTAATTTCCTTGGTGGATTTATGAGTAATTATGGCTTGATCATTTTGGTAATGACTGTTTTAATTAAGCTTATATTATTCCCATTTACCTATAAATCTTATGCCTCATCGGCAAAAATGAGGGTTTTAAAACCTCAGATTGATGCAATAAATGAAAAAATTCCAAAGGATAAATCAATGGAACGCCAGCAGGCAACTATGGCATTGTACAAAAAAGCAGGGGTGAATCCAATGGGTGGATGTTTGCCAATGTTGTTTCAAATGCCTATTTTAATTGCAATGTACCGCTTTTTCCCTGCTTCAATTGAGCTTAGACAACAACCATTTTTATGGGCAACAGACTTATCATCATATGATGCTATAGTCACTTGGACAACTCACATTCCTTTAATAAGTGATTTTTATGGAAATCATGTTAGTTTATTCACATTACTAATGGCGGTTTCAATGATATTTAGTACAAAATTGAATAGTAGCCAAATGCAAGGTGCAAATGCACAAATGCCTGGTATGAAAACAATGATGTATATGATGCCGGTTATGATGCTTTTTTGGTTTAATAAATATTCTGCAGGTTTAAGTTATTACTACTTCTTATCTAACCTGATTACGGTGGGGCAAACTATAATTATTAGACGATTTGTTGATGATGATGCAGTATTGAAAAAATTGAATGAGAATAAGAAGAAGCCTAAGAAAAAATCTAAATTCCAGTCTCGTTTAGAAGATATGGCTAAACAGAGAGGCTATCAGGATAAAAAGAAAAAATAAATTTGATTGTTAAACTGTTAAATTGCTATATTGTTATAGAGATATGACAGTTATAGAGTTTATTAAAAATATGATGATTTTAAAAAGCCAAAGCTGTAAAGCTTTGGCTTTTTAAATTTAAGGGTTTAATGGCCAAAAAGCGAATAAGTCCTATGTTATCCAATGAGTTTATAATCAACAGAGTGTTAGTAAAAAGTGTGAATATTTTGTGGAATTACTCACCGAGTAGTTTTTCTGAGTGATGCTTATGCTAGAATACTCAGCAAAACGAGGCTTTAATAATTCAATAATAAAACAAATTAGCAATATAGTTCATTAAAATATTTTAAGAATAAATTTTCCAAATATTTGATCTTTTCTAATAAAACCAAAACTTCTTGAATCATCTGTACTTAGTCTATTATCGTTTAGTGCAAAATAATAGTCAGATTTGAATGTGTAATTGTACACTATATCATTACCAGAATGAACAATATTCCCTTTAATTATATGATTCTGACCAGTTTCATATTCAATAATTGATTTGTAGAGTTCAAAGTTTGCCCTATTCAATTTAATTGTCATGCCCATTGCTGGTATGACTAACATACCAAAATTATCTTTGTTCCAATAAAAAAGTTTATTGAAAGGTTCTGTTTTGGATGAGAATAAGCCTTTCTGTGTAACAGATCCCTTAATTGACTTAGCTAAATTCAATTTGCTAATTTTCAAAATGTTTTCTTTATCAGTATTAAAATGATAAACGCCAAAAAATGCAAGTTTCTGGTTATAAGGGATATTATTTTCTATAAGTACTTGTTTCAGCTTGTTACTATCTGAATTTATTATGTAATGTGACAATGTTTTTCCCTTGCGGAGCGTCTTTTGATTAAGCTTTCTTTTATTTATAAAAATATTAGAATTTCTTATTAAAATAGTATCACCCGGTATTGCAACACATCTTATTAACCTTCCTGTATTTGTATAGCTCGACAAAGTAGTATCAATTAAAATAATATTATTACGCTTTATCCTTGTTCTTTTTTGAATTAAGATCAAATCTCCTTTTTTTAAACCATTATTCATTAAATCATCAGGTACAACTATAAAATCGAATAAGAAATACCTAAAAAATAGTACGAGTAATGTGGCAATAATAAGTGGTGCTACCCAAAGCTTAATAATATTCATTACAGTAATGTTAAAATGGGTTTTGAGTTAATAATGTTGTCATGTCAATACTTTTTTTGACGCTCAAAGATCTTGCAGATGCTTTGAGGTCAGCGTACAGTATACTGACCTTCAAACGTCACAGAACTTTGAAGTGTCATTTTATATTCCCTGTCAGGGTTTTTTGAATTATTTATATATTAAACTGTTTGCAACCACAATTTTAATAGCACAAACCTGACAGGTTTACCCAAAATTAAAAGTTTGACTTGGACACTAGTCTAAAATGAAAACAATCAAATCTAAGTCAAAAAGTGAAAGTTTCCAAGTTTTACTAACGAAAAAACAGCTCTATAAGCTGTTTTGCAATTATTAATAAGGTAATCAGGCACCATTATAAAAGTTTTTCGATATTTATTTTTGTGTACTTTGCAGTATGTAAGCAATTTGCATAAATGCGTAAGCAACATTAAATAGGTCTGAGACCTTAGATATTTAACAAATCATTCATTCCTAAAACACCAGTTTTACCAATAATAAATTCAGCAGCCATTAAGGCTCCTTGTGCCAGGCCTTCCCTGTTTTTTGACTCATGGGTAATTGCAATATTTTCTGTATTTGAGCTATAAGTTACCGTATGTTCACCAGGATGTTCTCCTATACGGAATGATTTAATAGCAATTTGCTTGTCATTTTCTGTTTTTTCTTTTACCCAGTTTTCTTTTCTTTTTACTTCAGAGATAATATCATCTGCTATAGTTATTGCAGTACCACTTGGAGCATCAAGTTTATGAATGTGATGAGTTTCATCAACTGATACATTAAATCCTTCAAACTTGTTCATTATTTTTGCAAGTTGTTGATTTAATTTAAAGAAAATGTTTACTCCTAAACTAAAGTTAGATGCATAGAAAAAAGCTTGTTTTTCAGTCTCACATCTTTCTTTCACCTCATTAAACTTATCAAGCCAGCCTGTAGTTCCTGAAACGACTGGTATGCCCGCATCAAAACAAAGGCTAATGTTACCAAAAGCTACTTTGGGTCCCGTAAATTCAATGGCGACATCAGCTTTTTTTAGGTTTTCAACTGTAAGTTCATTTAAATTTGAGTCATCAATTTTTAAAACAATACTATGTTCCTTTTGTATAGCAAGTTTTTCAATGATTTTACCCATTTTACCATACCCTATAATTGCAATGTTCATGTTTTTTATGGTTAAATTGTTCTATTGTTGAATTGTTATTGTGCTACTATGCTAAAAAAAATAATGTAACTACTCAGCCACCTAATTGTCAAAAAAATGCCACAGATTACTTACGTGAG
>JAOZNO010000911.1 GCA_029933755.1 Bacteroidales bacterium
TAATATTTAATCTCGTTGTCTATACTCATTTCACAGAACATCTGAACCATAGCCAATCTAAACTAGAGCGAAAAAATATAAAAAATGAAAATAGCAATACTTTATGGTTCTGTTAGGTCTGACAGGCAAGGGATTAAATCAGCAAAGTTTTTTTACAATAAATTAGCAGAACGTGGTCATGATGCGGTAATTGTTGAACCAAAAGAATATCCTTTAGATTTTTTGGATAAAATGCACAAAGAATATCCTGAGGGCAAAGCACCTGAAAATATGGAGAAAATTCATAAAATTCTGGATGAGTCAGATGGTTTTGTAATTGTTTCGGGTGAATATAATCATAGTATTCCGCCGGCATTAAAGAATATGTTAGATCATTTTCAAACAGAATACTATTTTAAACCCAGTGCAATAAACTCTTATTCTGCCGGAACCTTTGGTGGTGTTCGGGTTGCAGTACACTTACGGGCGGTTTTGGCTGAGCTGGGAATGCCATCAATCCCCTCATTATTCCCGGTTTCAAAAATTCAGGATGCATTTGATGATGATGGAAATGCACTTGATAAAGCATATGAGCGTAGGATAGGCCGTTTTTTAGATGAATTTGAATGGTATTTACGAGCCTATAAAAAGGAACGCGAAATTAGTACGCCTTATTAGTTTTTCAGGGCAATCGGGTTTAAACTTTTTGGTCACAATCATCATAAAGTTTGACTCAAAACACCCCCCGTTTTGCGGGGCAGGCTGTGGCACGGCTCGTTTGTAATGAAAAACTATACTTTTTTGATGGTATTTACAGATTTTTAACTTATCCGTGCCACGGATCACAACAAAACTTCATTCGCTTTTTTAAACCCGATTGCCCTGATTAGTTTTTAATAATTGAAATGGAATTTGTTAATTTTAGCTAAATTGCGTAAGTATTTTCAATTTGAAACCAAAAAACAAAAAATCCTATGTTGTTTGAATCCTTAAAAATAAAGAATCTAAAAAGTAAAAACAGGGTTGTTATGGCACCAATGTGTCAATATATGGCCGTTGATGGTATGGCTAATGATTACCATTTTGTCCATTACGTAGCCAGAGCAATTGGTCAGGTAGGGATCATTGTTGTAGAAGCTACTGCAGTTGAACCACGAGGCAGAATTTCAATTAACGATCTTGGGCTTTGGGATGATAAATTTATTGAACCCTTATCAAAGATTGTGAAAGAATGCAAACGTTATGGTAGCCTTATTGGAATTCAGCTTGCACATGTAGGTAGGAAATCCAGGATTAAGACAGAGGAGATTGTAGCTCCTAGTCCTTTGGCATTTAATGATGATTTTCCTACACCCAAAGAGTTAACAGAGGCTGAAATTGTAGAAATTGTGAACAAGTTTGGGAAGGCTGCAAGAAGAGCAGAACAGGCAGGCTTTGATTTTGTTGAAATACATGCTGCACATGGTTATTTAATTAATGAATTTCTTTCACCAATAACAAATAAACGTACGGATGGATATGGTACAGACCGGGCTTTATTTCTAAAACAAGTCTTAGGAAATGTGAAAAAGAACTTTCCCAATGATAAACCTGTGTTTTTAAGGGTGTCGGGTGAAGAGTATCACCCAAAAGGCAATACTCAAGAGTCATTAGCTGAACTGTTACTAAATGTGGGTGATTTATATGATGTTTTGCATGTGAGTTCAGGTGGTTTATACGATAAAGAAAATTATGAAGTTTATCCCGGATACCAAGTGGAATATGCTCAGAAATTGAAAAAGCTTATCCGAAAACCAACAATTGCTGTAGGAAGGCTTGAAAATCCGAGCTTGGCGAATAAAACTTTAATTGATAAACAGGCTGATTTTATTGCAATAGCTCGTGGCTTGTTAAGTAATCCACATTGGACAATGTATGCTGCTGAACAACTGGGGGTTAATATTGATTGGCCGGGCGTTTATGAAAGGGCTAAAGGCATATGTACATAATCTTGGATTTAACTGTTGGCTCTGGTTTTAAATAACTGAGCTAGCAGTCATGTTAAATTTATAGCGTAAAGCCATAATTTGTGTATTTTTTGAGATTAGAGAAATCTTATGTTCGGCATAATGCTTGTTTTACATTAGAATATTGCATAAATTTAAACATTGAGTCTGCTCCGAAAAGTATGATTTTCTGTATTTAG
>JAOZNO010000127.1 GCA_029933755.1 Bacteroidales bacterium
TTTGTGATAGATGGTACTAATGAAATTATTCTTATTCCATCTTCATCACTCCCAACTTCTCTATTAGTAGTATTATTGCACGAGATCAGAAATAATACAGCAGTAATAAATACAAGGATTTTAAACATACTATTTTTATTTAATTATAAGAACTTACATAAGTTCATAGACAATATTGAGTCTGCTCCGAGAAGTATATCTTTCTGTATCCAGCCGCTAAGCGAGTTATTAACAGGCAGATCTGCAGATTGACAAATCTTCACTTTTAATAGAATTACCCGCTAAACGGCTTTTCGAGTGCTGTCAATATTTAAAAGTGATAGAAAATTTCTCAACTTTTTCCCCGAAGTTTTATAAATGAATTTACTGGCAGGTCTTCTGACTTACTCCTTTTTAATGCAGCCTTCCCTTTCATTTATTTTGAAAAGTGGCAAAGTATGCAAAAAATTTATTGAGCTTACAGCAGCGGGTACTGTTTAGGACTCACACCTAATTCCCTATTATTCAACACTAAAGACATTTAGTATTAAAACCAAATTCTTTATAAAAGTAAAAAATAACCAAGAATATATTGCTTTTTAATAAAAAAATATATTTATAGGTTCGCAAAACCAATTAATGATAGTTAAGTTTGAACAATTATGAAAAATCAAATATCCGAAAGCTACAAAAGAATAAAAAATGAAATTTATAAAACACCCCTTGAATTTAACCCTGATATTTCAAATAAAACTGGAGCTAATGTTTTTTTAAAAATGGAAAACAAGCAGGTTTCAGGCTCGTTTAAATACCGCGGAGCAATAAGCAAATTAAGCTATTTGCATCAGCAAGGCATTACCGAAGGTAAACTTGTTGCTGCTTCAACAGGAAACCATGCAGCGGCTGTAGCTTTAGCATCAGAAAAAATGAATTTTGAAGCAATTATTTTTGTTCCGGAAACAATTTCTGAAGCAAAATTTAAATTTATTCAACAATATCAGATTGAAATTATAAAAAAAGGTGCTTATAGTGCAGAAACCGAAATATTAGCAGCTGAGTTTGCTAAAAATAAGAATTTACCATTTTTACACCCGTACAATGATTCACAGATTATAGCCGGTCAGGGAACAATTGCGATTGAACTACTTGAACAATTGCCTCAAATAGATGCCGTATTTGTACCCATTGGTGGTGGAGGTTTAATTTCCGGCATTGCTCAGTATTTAAAATCACTTAAACCTAATGTTAAAATTATTGGTTGCCAGCCGCTTAATGCACCCGAAATGATTGAATCAATTAAACTGGGGGAAATTGTTTCACCATCAGATAAAAACACGATTGCCGATGGTGTTGCCGGCGGACTGGATCCGGAAACAATCACATATGACATTTGCCGTAAATATGTAGATGATTATGTTTTACTTAGCGAAGAAGAAATAAGCTATGCACTATACCAAATTTATAAAACCAGCAATCAAATTGTGGAACCTGCTGCTGCACTATCCGTTGCTGCCATTTTTAAAAAAGCCAATGACTTTAAAGATCAAAATATTGTGGCTATTTTAAGCGGAAGCAGAATAAATAAAGCTTTGTTTAATGAAATTATTAAACAGTACAGCCCCAATAATTAAAGTATTTATCTTAATTTTACAATAATCACAGATAAAATTATGAAGAAACTAACATTTTTTGTTGCCCTAATCATAGGTCTTAATGCAAGTGTAGTTGTTCGAAAGCCCGAAGAGGAGAACAATTCAATAAACATTGTTAAGGACTATTCCATGGCACAAAAACAAACCTATACTATGTGGCTTCAACGTTTTATTCAAAAACTAACAATTAATTTTTACGGAATGACCAAATCTGGTGAGATACATACTTTTAGTTGGGAAAAAATTCAAGGAATTATTAAAAAGAAAAAAATAGATAAACTGGAAAAAACAAGTAAGAACTGGCTATTCTATCAGCATCATGAAGAAGGAGATTTTCACAAATAATTCTTAAAACAACCTAGCACTATAGGACAAAAAAATTTATATGATACCAATTTCTTTAACATTAAAAGGTATATATTCATATCAGGATAAAGAACAGACTATTAAGTTCAATCATTTAACTGATGCAGGTATTTTTGGGATATTTGGTTCGGTTGGAAGTGGTAAATCAACTATTCTTGAGGCACTTTCGTATGCTTTATATGGAGAAACGGAACGCCTAAACAGGCGCGAAAACCGTGGATATAACATGATGAACCTAAAATCATCTAATTTGTTAATTGATTTTATATTTCAGGGAGGTGATCAGAATAGTGAATATCGCTTTATGGTAAAAGGCAGACGCAATTCTAAAAACTTTACAGATGTAAAGGCGTTTAACAGAGAAGCATTCAAGAAACAAAACAATCAATGGATTCCAATTTCGGCTGATTCCACAGAAGAAATTATTGGCTTAAACTATTTAAACTTTAGGCGAACGGTAATTATTCCCCAGGGAAAATTTCAAGAATTTTTGCAATTAGGAGATGCTGACCGTACTAAAATGATGAAAGAACTTTTCCATTTAGAGCGTTTTGATTTGTCATTTAAAGTACGTGCAAAAGAACTGGAAAATGACGAAAAAATATCATTTCTTGAAGGTGAGCTAAACCAATTGGTTGATATTGTAGCTGAAAAACTGATTGAAACGAATACGCAAATTGAAAAACTTGAAGTATTGTTAAAGCAAAACAAGATAGAATTAGAAGGTGTACAAAAACAAAACGAAGACTTTAATAAAACTCAGGAATTATTCACGCGAATAAAGCATGCGAATAAACATTACAATGACATTCGCATAAATAGTCGTAAATATGAACTACTTGATAATGAACTAAGAGAGTACAACTACTGCATACTAAACTTTAAATCATTAATAGAAAATAAAAAAAGAGCGAAAAATCAAAACACTGAACTAACTACCGAACTGCAAACCCTACACAATAGGTTCACAAAATTGAAAAAACAAATTGCGAATGAGAAAGAAACACTTAAACAACTAAAACCAAAGTTTGACAGTCGTGAAAAACTTAAAACACAAGCTGAAGAGTTAGAAAAACTATTGAAAGTAACAGAAATTGAAAGTACCTGTGCAAAACTATCTGGACGAATTAAAAATGGAGAACAAACCTCACAGAATACATTGCTGAAAATTGAACAGCTTTCAAAAAATAAAATTGAATTTCAGAACAGTATAAAAGAAACCCGGACTAAGCTTCCTGATTTAGGCATTTTATCTAAAATAAAAGACTGGTACACAAATAATAATCATTTAAGAAATGAACAAGCATCCATAAAAAAAGAAAAAGAAGAAAATACAAAAATAATTAAAGGGTACAAGAATGAATTAAATGTGCTGACTGTTAAAATTCTTCCTTCGCTTGACAGTTTGGATGAAAATTTAATTGCAAAAGCAATTGAACAAACAACTCAAGAGGTGGAGTATAAATTTACTGAAATAGATAATCAGATAAAAGATTTTCAAATACGAAAAAGCTTAAGCGAATATGCTCAAAATCTTCATGATGGGGACAGCTGTCCTGTTTGCGGTTCAAATTCGCATCCTGATAAATTAGAGGAAAAGGATATATCGGGTAAAATAAAAGCATTAAACAATCAAAAGGCAGTTTTAAAAAATGAAATGCAATCACTAACTGATTTTGAAAAGAAAACAGCTGAATATCGTTTCAAAATTGATTCATTAAACGAATTATTGGAAAAACAGGAGCAGAAAAGTTTGGAAATAGAACAAAAAATTGAAGTTCAACAAAAAACTTATCCTGCAAAAGAAAAAATTAAAGAATCTGTAGTTGATAATAAATTTGAGCAGGCCAGACTGTTGCAAGAAAAATTAGAGAAATATGAAACGGAACTTTTTGATTTAGAAAAAAGCTACGAAAAAGAATTGGCTGATAAAGAAAAGTTTGAAAATGCTTTAAATCAGTTTAAACGTGATTTAAGTTCAGAACATGCAAAAAAAGAAACACTTAGTGCTCAGATTACAAATGTAGATATTCAAATATGGCAATCAATAGGGAAATCTAAAATTGAAGAAGAAATTAAGGATTTGCTTAAACAGTACAATCAGTTAACACTTGACTTTAAATATATTGAGCGCAGCTTAAATAATTCGCGTACAGAATATAGCAAGTATGAAGGAATTATTCAAACAAAAGAAACTGATTTAAAATTGAATAAACAGGAGCTGGAAAACATTTCTATAAAGCTTGAAAATGGAATAAGTAAATCTGACTTTCAGGATGAAAATCAAATTGAGAACATTCTTAAAAAGGACTTAGATATTGAAAAAACGGCAAAGGAAATAGACGAGTTTAATCAAAAATTATTTAGCCTGAAAGAACAACTAAGAAACTTGCAGGAACAGGCAAAAGGGAAAGAATACGATGCTCAAAAACACGAACAAATTACAATTAAACTGAATGAATTAAAAGCAGTTGCAGAAAAGCAGGGAAAAGAGCTTGGCTCATTGGAGAAAGATAAAAAAACACTTACTAAAAAGCTAAATGAAAAGCAAAGGCTTGAAAAGGAACATCGAAAACTAAAACTACGTGCTGATAATATTGCAAGTTTAAAATCCTTATTCAAAGGAAGTGGTTTTGTAAACTATGTTTCATCAGTTTATCTGCAAAACCTTATAAATGCAGCTAATGAACGTTTTTTCCGTTTAACAAACCAAAAACTTCAATTGGAGTTAACTGAAGATAACAATTTTGAAATTCGCGACTTTTTAAACGAAGGAAAAACACGGAGTGTTAAAACACTTTCCGGAGGGCAAACCTTCCAGGCATCTTTGTCACTGGCATTAGCCTTAGCCGATAACATTCAATCACTTACCCATTCTGGTCACAATTTTTTCTTTTTAGATGAAGGCTTTGGTTCATTGGATAGAGAATCCCTGTCTGTTGTATTTTCGAGCCTTAAAACCTTACGTAAGGAAAACCGAATAGTAGGTGTAATTTCGCATGTTGAAGATTTACAACAAGAAGTAGAAACCTACCTGAAAATTGAAAATAATCAGGAAAAAGGCAGCTTGATTACGAAGAGTTGGGAGTAATTGTTGGCGTTTTTCTGCGAAGACTTATTAATGTCCGTCCGTAAAGTCCCATTTTCTGATTTTTTTAGTGATTTCTGATTTTGAAACAGGAACAGTCCTCAGTTCCCAATAGGCAGACTGAACTACTTACTGCCAACTGCGGACTTTTAACAAAACGTAAAAAAATAAATTATCACAAAAGAACTTTATAAACCAACTTTAATTATTAATCGTAACTTCCCAATAACCCGGTTCAATAATTTTGATTTCAAATTCGACCTCAATACTAGAACCTCCGAAAAGACTTGGCACAGTATAAGTTACCCTGGTAACAAAAGGGAATTCAATATTTTCAAAACCTACTTTTGCACCTACACTATATGCAGTGCCACTATCATTTGTTAAAAAAAGATTTGAATAACTACTTTGGTTACCGGCTTGCATAATAGAGAAAAGGATTCTATTTCCATCCCCTTTGCGTATCACAGTATATCTTGATACACTTGTTGTACGAATGATACTGTAAGGGTTTTTTATTATTTCCCGCACAAACAAATTATTTTCCCATATCCCATACTGCATGCTATCTACACCATTAATTTCACCTGAAAACTTACCCTTACCTGTTCTTTTGCCTTGCTTCCAATACCCATTATAAACATCACCTGTAGACCAGGTATATTTTCCTTTACCTTCGGGTAAACCATTTTTAAAACGCCCCACATACTTATCTTTTCCTTCAGCAATACCTTTGCCATGAGCTAAACCCTTTTTACATTTCCCTTCATATTTGTCTGCTATTTCAGGTATAAGCACCTTGCAGTTTTCCTGTGATAAAGAAGTGTTAGAGCTTAAGAAAACGAGCGTAGGTAGAATAAGATAAATTAGTACTTTCATGTATTTTTATTTTAATAATTCATATACTTATTCGGATGGCAATTTTACTAAAACTACCTCAGCCCCAGCTTCAACTATGAAATAAGGTTTAAAAAACTGTTTCAAATAGCTGTATTGATAACTAAAATTATATCCTGATTTATGTTCATTTGCTTTGCTACCTCCATAATGAGTTATACCAGATTTATCATACAAATGAATTTTTGGTTTTACTTTTGCATTTTTTATTTTTATTTTTAAAACATTCTCTTTTTTTCCTTTTGGAATAAACTTTTCTTTAACAATTTCCATTTGAACTTTCAACTTTGGTGTTCCGTCATAATAAGCAATTTCAATCTCGTGTTTTTCAATAGGTATTTTTAACTTTTCACCAAACTTAGTTTCATATTTATATTTTTCGTAAGCAATTGTATTTCCATATTTGTCATATTTTTCTGCAATTAGCTCTTTAATGCTTCCATCAGCATTATATGTTTCTGCTGTATAAGATAAATACTGATTCCCGACATAATTTAAAAACATAATTTTTTTTGTCATTTTTTGATTTTTTAAAACATTTTGCGAAATCAAATTACCTTTTCTGTCATAGTCATATTCAATATATTCGTTAGTCTTATTACCATAATAATCTACGGTAAACACTTGCTTTTTTAAATGATTTTTATCGTCATATTCAGATTTAAATTCGTAAAAAACTTGTCCATTCATAACATAAACAGAATACACCTGCAATGTGTCGTTAATATAATTTATTTCAGACTTCGAGATTTCCATACCATCAGAGTTATATTCAATCAGTTTTGTCAGTTTCCCGGCAGGATTATATTCAAATATTTTTTTTCGTTTTACTTTTCCCTCAGTATTATATGCGGTTTCTTCAAGTAAATTACCTTTGTTATCTCTTTTATAAATAGTCTTTCCCTCTATATTGCCAATACCATTATATTCCGTGTAAGAAATTTTTTCATCATTGTTATCATACTTATATACTTTTTTATATCCACTTTTTTCTCCCAGGTATTTTGATTCCTCCAGTAATAAATATTTCGAATTGTATTTTTTTGTAACACCTTTTGTCATTTTATTATCATAGATACTCGTAAAATATTCCTCCATTACGGAACTTTGCGGATATTTATAATAAGTAAAACTATAATCATCGTCCTTATTTCCTATTGTAAATGCACTAACCGATAACAATAATCTATCTTCATCAAAATAGTAAATCGTTCTTTCATAGGCAGTTTTACGTCCCGACTTAGTTCTGTCTTTCTGTTCAAATATTTTCCTCCCCGTTTCATCATACATATACCACTCTGCATTATTTTTTGTTGAGGCTTCATACGCTCCAAATTTTTCGGTAAAATCTTTCAGAATTGTTTTTTTGTATAAATAAACTGATCCTTTTATATAATTATCTTTTCGTGTTTCGTAACTGAATTGTGCTGTTGCAGTTTGACTTACAAATACTAACAGCATTATATTTATATATAACTTAATATTTTTCATAACTTTTTTTATTTTATACGATACTGAAAACGGGTTAAAATTAGACTTATCAAAACCTATTACATGCTGATTAACAACACTTTAGATTATTTAACAATATGACAATTTAACCATTTAATGTGTATTAATACTTTTTTACAGAATATTCTTTAAAAGTTATATCAGGTATATTATTTCCTGCTTGAATTATTGCTTGTTGCGTTATATAAAACTTTTCTTCATATGTTGCTCCCGGTTTCAGGTAAAAATTACGTTTTTCAGATGTTCCGGTTATTTTATTATCATACACATAAACCGGATAAAAATAGATTGATTTATATTCCCCACTCCTATTAACTACTTTTAAATGAAAATATGCATCTTTACTACCGTTATCAGGTACAAATCTACTTAAAAACTCTACTTTATTTTCTGTAAACCATACTTTCCAGTCTTGTGCAAAAGTTTTTTGGGTAAAACTGGTTAATGCAATTAAGATGGCAATAAATAGTACTTTTTTTGTATTCATCATTTTCTGTTTTAATTAATTAATATTTTTTTTTTGATTTTGATATTATTTTTCATTCTAATAGCCAAATTTTATATTTGACTGACTTTTTAAATGGCTCTGAACTGCTGCCCTATCACTAAACGCCCTATTTGATATTTGCAGTATTTATTGTAGCCTGTTTTTTATTCCTTTCTATGATATGAAGTGACAATGGATCACATGAAATAGTTGTGGACTTATGTTTTTCTAAGCATAAATGATTAGTCAGCAGATGACACAAATGAACGCAGATAAATGCACAGATGAAATCTGCGTTTATCTGAGATAATCTGTTGATAAAATAAATAAAAATAACAAAATGCTATATCATAGCCATTGTAAATTCATCGGATAACTAAATGAAACTCCTCTCAGTAAGCTGACGAGGTATCTCATTCGAATCTTGATGTTTATTAGCGCATCATGATGCGGGAAATAAAACCCATGAGATTCCTTGACT
>JAOZNO010000912.1 GCA_029933755.1 Bacteroidales bacterium
AAAAAGCATCTGAATTAAAAGCAGTAATGCAAGCTGAGGGTTTGAAATTTTCTGAAACAGAGCCCAATAATGAAAAGTATAAGCAATTGTCTGAAAAAATGATTGAAAAAAATCTAAGACACCCTGCTAGCAGAAAAGGTGGTAGTTTTTCAAATATACAAAAGTGGCTGGCTAAAGTTGAGGTACCAGATTATTCGATGATAAAGTCTTATTCTGAGCAACTTACAGAAAAGAAACATCCTTTTTTAAATGTAATTGTTACAGATATTAAATATGCTTTAAATATTGATAATCTGGAAGTTTATATTTCACGTGGTGATAAATCAGTTGGAATTAGTGGTTTTGAAGGAACTCCATCTTATCTTATTGTTGGAGGCGATCATCTTGATAAAAAATCAGCTCATTATATGGGCTTTAAAGAACTTAAGTTTGCAATAGCTGTTGAAATGGCACATTTATACTTTAAGCATTCGCGTATTACTTCTACTGATATTTGGCGTGGTGCAGTTGAAAAAGGCTACTGGGTTATTGATACTGCTTTAACTATTATTCCAATAGCAGGTCTTTTTGGAAAATCCTTACAAGGAATCAGTAAATTAAATACTATTTCATCTGTTTTGCAAAAAGCAAATAATTTAGATGGGATTTCCCAAAATAGCAAAGGAATAATTAGTGCAACAAGTCAGGCTGTTGAAGTGTATAACAGTAAGATATCAAAAGAAAAGGATACGGATAAAGAAAAGCAAATTATGGCAACCTCACGTGTTATGCAGTTAACTGCTGACAGAGCAGCTTTAATTTTCACAGGCGAACTTAATGCTACCATAAGGGCAATGTTTTTAGTTTCTAAAAGGTATTATTCAGAATTGCCAGTTGTTGAAAAATATGGTTTGCGTGAATTTTTATTAAAAAAGAATGACGATGACAGTTTTCAGCATCAGGATTTTGCAATTCGCCTTGCAAATTTGTTTGCTTTTTACCTTTCTGATGAATATGACAATGTTGTTAATGTGCTGAATAAGAGTTGATTATTTGTGTGAAAATAAATTTCCTGAGAAATTATACATTTTTTTCAAAAAAGTTTTGTCAATAAAAAATATTAAATATACATTTGCAGTCCCAAAAGTAAAGGGAATATACGCATACGGTCCGTTCGTCTAGGGGTTAGGACGCCAGGTTTTCATCCTGGTAACAGGGGTTCGATTCCCCTACGGACTGCTTTTTTTTAATAATATAGAAAGATATAAAATGGCTAATCATCAATCAGCAAAAAAGAGAATCAGACAAAGTGAAGCAAAGAGAGTATCTAACAGATATTTTGCTGTTTCAACACGTAATGCAATTAAAAAACTAATGGGATTAGAGACTAAAGCAGAAGCAGAAGAGCTTTTTCCAAAAGTAACTTCAATGCTTGATAAATTAGCAAAGAAAAACATTATGCATAAGAAAAAGGCTTCTAATACAAAATCTCGCTTACAAAAGTTTGTTAGTAGTTTGTAGATAAAAGTTTAAAAATAGAAAATGAAGCCTTCCAAAATTTGGAAGGCTTTTTTTTTGACTAAATTTTAGATATTTTTGTGAAAAATGAACATTAAAAAAATGAAAATATATTCAATAGAAACGGGAAACTTTAAATTAGATGGTGGTGCCATGTTTGGTGTGGTACCGAAGGTGATTTGGCAAAAAGTTTACCCGGCTGATGAAAATAATTTATGTAACTGGGCAATGCGTTGCCTTTTAGTTGTTGATGGAGATAGAAAGGTGCTGATTGATACCGGAGTAGGTGATAAACAAAGTGATAAATTCTTTAGTTATTATTATTTAAATGGTGATAGTACTATGGAAAAATCCTTGGCTAAACTTGGTTTTTCGGTAAATGATATAACAGATGTGCTTTTAACACATTTACATTTTGATCATTGTGGTGGAAGCATTAAATACAATGAAAATAAGGAGTTAGTTCCGGTTTTTCCAAATGCGACTTTTTATACAAGTAAACAACAGTGGGAGTGGGCAACAAAACCTAACCGACGGGAGAAAGCTTCCTTTTTAGAAGAAAATATATTACCTATGCTGGAACATAAAAAGTTACAGCTATTTGATAATGAGCATGAATTGTTTCCCAATATTTATGTGAAATTGTTTAATGGACATACAGATGG
>JAOZNO010000913.1 GCA_029933755.1 Bacteroidales bacterium
CCCGACCTTGGCAAGGTCGTGCTCTACCAACTGAGCTATTCTCGCTTTTTGTTTTGGTGTTGCAAAAGTAAATCAAAATTTTATTCTGCAAAACATTTTGCTAAAAAAATTCATTTTTTTTTCACTTTTTTTTATCTGACAGACTAAAAATGATAAAACAATCAATAAATCACTTATTTAGCATTCTATTTTTTCAAATCTTTTATCACTGCTAAAGCACCAACATACCCTGAATAAATTGCCCCACTAAATCCGCCACCCGGAGTGCTCCACGCTGAGGCATAATACAAACCAGGAATACCACTTCTGGTTTTTAACCGATTTCTTGCTGACTGATTCAAAGTTTGTGCATAGCCATAAGGTGACCCGGCAGGGTTTAACGTGTATCGTTCTATTGTTTTTGGCGTAGACAATTCAGCATATTCAATAATCTCTTTAATTCCTGGTAATTGTTTTTCTAACCGTTCAATCAATATATTTTTAATCTCTTCCTTTCTACTTTTGTATGCATCTTTGTCCAAATTATCCCAATCAGAATAATAATCCATAGTACAGATTACACCTACAGCCTTACCATCAGGCGCCAAGCCGGAATCAATCATACCATAATCAACAAAAACAAAAGATCGTTTGTTAAAACCAGCTTTATTATTTGCATGAATATCTTTTATTGATTCAACACTATCATCAATTATGAAGGTCGAATAATGCTTATTTCCTATTTCTTTTGGTTTTTTACTAAACCCAAGGTAAAGTGAGAGTATTGATGGGCCATACTCCAAACTTTTTGTTTGCTCACTAAGCAAACCTGCTTCAGTTTCGGGTAATAATTCATTAGTAAGATTAGGAATGGCCGTATTAGCAATTATCGCATTTCCATGAGCAACAGTAAAATCTTCATTCCCCTTATTGCTTGTATGATATTGTACCCCAACAGCTCGCCCCTTTTCAATAATAATTTTATTCACCTTAGCTTTCAATTTAAGCTCTCCCCCATTATCCTGAATAAATTTCATAAGATAATCAGAAAGTTTTTGTGAGCCACCTTTTATAAAATAACCACCATCCTGATAATAGCTTGCCTGACCTGCAGCAAAGTAGAATAACGAAAGATTATAAGGGTCATCATGGTAATATGTCACATTACTAAGAAGTATTAACTTAAGCCTTTCATCCTTAATAATATCGTCTAAAAACTCACCAACGGTAATTCGGGTACTTTTTACGAGTTTAGGAAAATATATAGGAAAAAGTGCTCCTTTCACAATTTTCTCAAACTTTCCTTTGGGTAGCATACTGATTTCGGCATTTACACCAATAATAAAATTAAAATACTGAACAATCCCTTTCTCTTCTTGTGGAAATTCTTTAATTAAGTCCGTTTTTATATTTTTTAGACTATCTGCAACAACAAAACTTTGGTTTTTCCATACAGACTTATAAAATTCAGGTAAACGAATAAAGTCGACATGATCAAAAACACCCAATTCTTTAAATATTTTTGACTTAAAGCCTGTTTCGCTAAAGCCATCTAATTCATGTAGTCCAACCTCAATTGTAAAATCCTTTCTTTTAAAGGTAGTAGCACAGCCACCCGGGACATAATGCTGTTCTAACAAAAGTACTTTTTTACCACTTTTAGCCAATTTGGCTGCTGCTGTAAGTCCACCTAAGCCAGCACCAATAATTATTACTTCGTAATTCATTTGAATAAGTATTAATAATCTTATATTATAAAGATACTAATAATATTTTAATAAATAAGCTTAGCTTTAGATGTGTTTAAAACAAGTCATAATATAAAAACAAAAAACGGAAGGTATAAATACCTTCCGTTTTTTGTTCAAATTTATTTAGCTAATTAAATAGCTGGATCTACAGGACAGTTTTTATTATTAAACTTTTCCTCATATGTATATGGATAATAATTTCTGTTTCGTTCTACAGAACAATTACCATCATAAGGTGCAGAATAAACATCAGGAATATAACTTGGATAAAACCGTCTGTGGTCTTCAAGTCTCAAACCCTGAAAATACAATTCAATACTTCTATTTTTATATATTTCATCCAGAATATCTGACTGACTTGCAACATTACCAGTCCATGCGCCAAGATTAGCATTTACACCAAATACATCAGTGGTTTTTTGACGAACT
>JAOZNO010000914.1 GCA_029933755.1 Bacteroidales bacterium
ATTAGCACAAAACGAATAATTATTAGTATCACAGAACATCTGAACCATAGCCTAAATATTTAAAGCGTTGTAATCGTCAGTGTTTTAGATTTTTGTAAAAACATACCGAACCATTGTTATTATAGGTGATCTTTAAATTATAGCTAAAAGCAATGCAATCATCAGTGCACCAAGTGTAGCATATGAACAGCCCTTAGTACAACCATCTGCTGAATTATTAGAGTAATTTTTCTTAGTTGTACTCGTTGGACTTTTGTTGGACTTGTCTTTATACACATTTTCAACATAATAGTTTCCTCGTCCTACTGTTTTCAGCATAATTGTTTTTGTGTCTAAGATCTCATTTTTTCCATTAGTTAAAATAATACTAAAATCCCGATTTAAGGTTTCCAGTTCCTCATCAGCATTAATTGTGACTGATAAAATTGTCCTGTCATGAGCAGGTATCACTGAAATCATATTAATTCGGTCAAATTCAATATTCTGATTATTAGAAATACTAATCATTAGAGCCAGGTCATTAACCGGATCGTTTGCCTTATTTTCTAATATTATTTTTAGAACAGTTGATTCACTATATTTTAATTCAGGTATATCCTTATTTTCTGGAAAGCTTATATCCATAATGCTTACCATATCAGTCTGCTGATTTATAGAATATTCCTGCTCAATTTTTTCATAAATTAAATAGTCAAATTTCACTTCCATGGTTTCATTTATAACAAAACCAATTCTATTTCCTTGATTCTTTATATCTCCGACTATCGCAACATAATTGTCATTTATGAAAAACTTTACGAACTCAGCTCTTTTCTCAATTCGTAAAAGGTTTGTAGCATTGTCCCATTTTTGAATATTACTATAGAATGTCCATCTAACTAAGTCCTTTTTTGTTCCATCTTTCCATTCAATAACTTTAAATTGTCCATTACCTGAAATTACAAATTCATATTCATTATTTTCATCTTTACTACCCCATATTATGCCAAAACCATTGTCATCAATTCCATTAATTTTAGTAAGTCTAACAGAAATTTTAAAATCTTCATTGTCAACAGCAGTTGTGTTTATGGTACTTGTTATGGCTCTACCAAGCATTTTTCCTTTCATAAAATACTGTCCATTACTTATCTTAAGCATTGATTCAGGCTCATCCTGAATATCCCAATAATTTGAATTGTCATTAAACTTTTCGTTAATAACAACCGTATTAACCTGTCCTTCTAAAGTGCTCAAAATTAAAAAAAGTGAAAAAAGTAATAAGGAAATATGCTTTGCAGGGAAATTTGCCATAATATTATTTTTAGAAAGTTAATGTGTAAAAGTACTTAGTTTTTTTTAATGGATTAGAACAAATTTAATTTTTTTAGTTTATTTAGTTTAGAGGGGACTACTGCAAACTTAGTGGGTAACTATTAAAATGTTTTTGGTTATTTGTTTATACGTTTATTTGGCTCTGGTTTAAATGTTCTGTGATATTTAACAAGTTAAGCTTTGCACTAATGACCCCTAAATCCTTCCGGTGTACCGGAACAGGCTCTAAAGGGGACTTTGCGGCGGAGTTTAATAAGAAAAACCCGAGCAATATTTGGATTTTTTTATTAAGCTCTGAGCTTAAGCCCCTTCAGGGGTTTGGGGTCTTACTCTGGCGTAAGCCTTTAATATTTAATCTCGTTGGCTATTCTCATTTCACAGAAAACCTAAACCATAGCCATCAGTTTGTTTATCTGCATGATAATGTGACTGTTGTGCTTTGACGAAAAGTTGCAGCTTGCAAAGTTATGGGTTTAACTCGCAATTTGCAACTTCAATAAATTTATCCAATACGCTCAATATTAATATAATTAGCTGGTTGCCTGCCTTATAGCTTCAACTTATTTTATTGGTCATTTATATCTCTTTCATTGCATAATTTGTCCGTAAAGTGTGCTTTCCCCGTAATCTTACCAATGCCTGAAAGACTTTGCAAGTTGCGTACTAACTTAGTAAGTTTTTTGAACTTGCGAAGTTTTTCTAAAGTGCCGACTTTATAAACATACGAGTGTCTGTCCATAAAGTCAAGGTTTTTGCTTTTTCAGATTTTTTACGACTTTGAAACAATATCAGTATTCAGTTCTCAGTAGGCAAACTTTGCAGAGACATTGCATACTGTAGA
>JAOZNO010000128.1:0-4832 GCA_029933755.1 Bacteroidales bacterium
TTTAATATAAATACCTTGTTATTTGTCCTGCCTCTACCATTACAAATCTGAACAGAAGTCCACCAAATATAATTAGTATCGCTGGTATTGCTCTGTGCACCCGATACCCTTTTAACTCCATTATTTCAAATATACCCGGCATAATTAGACCAAGAACGACTACAAAAAGACCAAAATAAATAGTGAACTCACCACCCCAAAATAATTCAGCTGCTTGTATTTGAACCTGCGGCCCTGCAAGAAATCCCATAAATAAGTGTATAATAAAGAATAACTCTACAGTAATTAATAATATATCTATTTGACTAAACAGTTTTTGTTCTTCATGACTTTTTGATAGCCACATAATACTTGCAGCACCCGTTGATAGACCTGAAACTAAGAATAAAGGGCCTAAAATTGCATTATTCCATAAAGGCCTTGCATTAAATGCTGATAATAAAATACCTGTATAAACCCCAAGAATTACAGAAGAAATTAAAATAGCCCAAGCCAAAGGTTTTCTATATTCTATCATCAATGTTTCAAAATCACTAAGCCATTTAAATTTCCAGTCCCAATTAACTTCATCGTTTTCACTTGGTTTTAATACGAAACTAAAAAGTTTAGCAAAATAACCATTCTGAAGTTCAATTTTTGGAAACACTTCTTTTAGATAGGTTGCAACCCAAATGATTGATAATGGCATAATTAACATCAATACCCATGCGCCCCACGACATTGGTGACTCAAGTCTGATTGTTGTATAAAGTTGCCAGAAATACAAAGGGTGCTTCAAATCAAGAAGCAAGGCAATTAATCCTATTACAATAGCAAAAGGAGCAATAATTGGTGCAACTTTTACGGCTGTAGAATATTTTTCGCTTTCATTTCTTATATAATATAGAGCGGCAAAAAATAAGACTCCTGCAGCCAATCCACCCAGAAACAGGTAAAGCGGTATTTGCCAATGCCAAACATGAAGAACCGGATCTATATTCAGGTTCATTCTTCCGCTAATAATCAATTCTTCTCTCATTGTTATATGGTTTTTATAGTTCTGCTACCATTTTATCGGGAGTAAAAACATATTTGTGATTTTATATTTAAACATATTGTTTATTTGATGATTTGTTTAACTGGTTATAAGCTACTTCATCTTTCAAAATAAGCATAGTACATAAACAAATAACCGAATAAACAAATAAACAATGTTCTATTATTTAATTAATTATACTCTAAACTTTTTAGTAATACTATTATGTCAGATAAAATATTTGCGGTTGTGTACCAGCTTCCGGAGCCAGGACTTTCCACTTTCTTGTTGCCACAATCTTTGAAATCTCACTGTTTTTATCATCCAGGTCGCCAAAATACATACAGTATGTTGGACAAACTGAAACACAGGCAGGATCTTGACCATTTGCAACTCGATGATCACAAAAAGTACATTTATCTACGTATCCTTCTGAGTGTGTGTATCTTGCATCATAAGGGCATGACTGTATACATGAGCCACAACCAATACATTCATCATGCGTTACTTTTACAATACCACCTTCAATTATATGACTGGCCCCAGTTGGGCAAGTTCTTACACAAGGTGTATTCGCACAATGATTACATCGTTCAGACCTAAATTCAAGTTCCATTGAAGGATAAATACCATTCACTGTTTCGGTAATCCAATCCCGTGCATATCCATGCTCAATATTATTTTCAGTTTGACAAGCAACTACACAGTCACTACATCCGACACACTTTTTGGTGTCAATTGCCATTCCATATCTCATGCTTGTACCTCCGTTTTTGGCTTTTCAGTTAAAAATGTTACAAAGTTTGACCTCATACCTGTTCCTCCCATAATAGGATCGTATGCTACATGCGAAATAAGTTCTGTATCATTGACTCCCTTTCCGTAGGCTCTTGATAATCGCTTGTCCGTTTGTCCAAATCCATGAACCATATAAACAGAATCCCAGCGAATTCTTTCGGTAATACGAATTTTTATTGAAAAAGAGGATATGATATTATCCTGGTTTTTCAACCAAACTTCTTGCCCGTTTTCAAGCTCCCACTCTTTTGCCGTTTTTGGATTTACCCACAAACTGTTTTCATCCATCAAATCTGAAAGATTCGGATTATTTATTGTCCGGGTAAATGTATGCATTGGTGCACGTCCATAATTTAAACGATAAAATCCTTCGGCAGGTTCCGGATGTGCTGTATATTTTGGTAATGGGTCAAAGCCTTCTTCTTCGAGTGAAGTTGAATATAGTTCAATTTTTCCTGTATTCGTATTAAATTCAACATCTTCCCCTTCTGTAATAAACATATCGTCAAATTCACGTTCTAATTTCATCACACCAATTTTTTTCATCTCTTCTAAAGAGCTATCCACCTTTTTTAACTGCCAATCTAGTAATTCTGTTATATCATTATAAGGTACATAATCGCCTAAACCTAGTTTGTTTGCTAACTCTTTAGCTATCCACCAAGCAGGTTTTGTGTTAAACTTAGGTTCTGCTGCGGGCATTCTAAGTGCTATTGAAGGGCTTTTATGCTTTGATGTACGCATCATATCATACCTTTCTAAATAGGTACACTCCGGTAATACCACATCTGCATAGCCAGTAATTTCTGCTGGCATTGTATCCACTACTACCATTAATTCCAAAGCTTCAATTGCTGCAATGGTATTTTTCCTGTTTGGTAAAGTAGATGTTAAATTGGTTCCATTTACAATCCATACCTTATAACTACAACTTTCATCTGGTGTAGGAATAGTTGCATCACATATGCCCGAAGCAAGTGCTAAATCAGCCAATTTGAATTTTCCCGGATGTGCATCTTTCCATGTTTTTTTTGGTTTTGGATATTTTGGTATTGGCATGTTTTTTAACTTAATTCCCTCTGGGAAATAAAATCCACCCCTTCTTCCCCAAGAACCAAGAATTGCATTTAATATAGCTACCGCTCTTAAGCGTTGTGTGTCATCACCATACCAGGTCACATGTCTGCCTGGATGAATAATAACAGCTGGTGAAGCTGCTGCCATTTCTCTAGCTGTTTCTCTTATAACATGAGGCTCAATTGTTGTAATTCCATAAGCCCACTCAGGTGTATTTTGCTGTACATGCGCTTTAAGCTCTTCAAAACCATATGTGTATTTTTCTACATAAGCTTTATCATATAAATCCTCATTAATAATTACATGTATCCATGCAAGTAATAAAGCTAAGTCAGTAGCTGGTTTTATAGGTAACCAATATTTTGATTTACTTGCTGCAGTTGAAAAACGAGGGTCAACAGTAATCACAGTTCCTTTTTTATCTATTAACTTAGAAAACTCCTGAACCTGACCATTATGCATATTCTCACCAATGTGAGAGCCTATTAAAACCAAACATTTCGAATCCTGAATATCTGTTGGTTCAGGCGAACCAATTCCTTGTCCGAATGTTGCAATAAAACCAACTTCACGTGGTCCACGACATTGCGCATAAGATGGTGCTGATATACTATTAGAACCAAATGCTTTAATTACATTTCCGAAAAATTTACCACCCGAGCCATGTGTAAATAGTGCTACACATTCGTTTCCAAACTCTTTACCTACTGCTTTCATTTTATTGGCAATAAAGTCAAGTGCCTCATCCCAGGAAGCTTCTTTAAACACTTGCTTCCCATTTTCTTCAACTCTGATTAATGGTGTTTGTAAACGATCAGGATCATTATACATTCCTACTCCTCCTGTACCTCTTGGACAAAATCGACCATTAGAATGAAGATCGTCTTCATTTCCTGTAATTTTCCATAGGTCTCCATTCTCTTTTGTATAAGTCCATCCTGCACATTTCCAAAAACAAATTTCACAATAAGTTGGATATCGTTTTGAATTTGTTTCATCTACATGGTTGTCATCTCCGGATGGATTCGTAATAAAATTCATTACCGGTGATGTTACAGCAAGAGTTCCTGCCCCAATTGATGAAATTTTGATAAAATCTCTTCTTGTGGTCTTCATATGCTTATATTATTTGAGAAGCCTTATTTATAATTTTTTTCACAAGCAATTTCTTGTAAATATAAACTTACTTTTTTTGTAAAGGTTTTATGATAAACAACATGTTTTTTATTGATGAATATCACTTTTAATCATAGCGAAAGTATAGAAAGTTTAAAAAGAATAAAATAGAAAAGCCAGATTTTCTGTTTGTCGATAGTTATACTTTTTTGAAATGGTCAGGTAAATAGAAAATTATCAGTAGATTACAATGCTATTTAGAATGTTTCTAAAAGTCTAAATGTTTTAAACAACATATATTTATATATTTTAATTTTTCAATAAACTAAGGTAAAAGCCTGATTATGAACAAATGTTCATTTGTTTTTACCAAAAATTAGTGAGCTTTTTTACTTAAAAAAATTTGTTCTAATAAAAAAGACTCAATAGTATAAAAACCATTGAGTCCTTTTTAAGTATGCATTTAGAAATTAAACTCACAGTTGGAGTGTCATTAATTTCCTTTTTTTATAGAGTTATGAAAACCGTTCTTTCAATTCTTTTTTTAGTTCATCAAAACGGTTTTCATCACAATGTTCAGAATAAATTCCTACGAAATCCTGAACTTTTTCTTTTCCAAAGAAATGAGCTAAAAAAGTATCAAATAAATGAAATTCACAATTATTCTTAATCAGAGTCATTTTTGATTCAAGCTCTTTATATTCCATAAGCTTAGGGATACTGAAAAAATAGCGTGCAGATAAATCGGCATCCTGATAAACACCTTCCTTCAATTCAATAAATTCGATATACTTTTTAAAATAGATAAGACTGGTGTATTTATCTA